>DMYC01000201.1 GCA_003482695.1 Clostridiales bacterium UBA8960 | reverse complement strand
GATGAGGAAGTACAGGATCGTCTTCGACGTATTGAAATCATGAAACAATCCCCCACATTCAACCCTTCTACCGACCTCTTGATCTTGAATCGTGAAGGCACTGCAGTCGCCGGCTGCGAACCACTCATCAATTTTCAGACAAGCGATGCCGAAATCGAAAGGGTATGCACACACAGCGACTACAGAAATCAAGGCTTCTCGAAAATGGTCATCACCGAAGCCATGAAGCGCCTAAAGAACGAAGGCATCAGACGTGCGTATCTCTCTGGCTGGAACGATACGACGATACATCTGTACAAATCGTTTGGGCAACATGAAACACTGGATATAACCACTTTTAAGCTCGAAATAAATGATGCAAAGTCATAATATGCAAAAAAACGCGGATGCCATGATTTATGGTTTCCGCGTTTTTTTATTCAAATTATATAAAGGATGTAGCGTTAAGCCAAGATCGTGTACTGATCTCTACCATTGCGTTTCGCTTCAATCAACGCTTTCACGCTCTTATCCTTCATTTGTGCAACATGAATCGGCTTGCCACCATGAGTCAACCCACCCGAAATGGTGATGTCTCTTCCACAGCCGATCGATTTGAAGTCGAATGCCCTGATCTCGCTAAAAATGGTTTCCACACATCCTATCACATTCGCGTGATCGCCATTTTTTATGAAAATGCTGCACTCATCGCCTCCTAGCCTTGCAATCAGAAGTTCATCTGATTGGCTTTCCATCACCGCTTTCATCTCATGAATGATGATGGAAAACACGTTCAAAATGACGGCGTCTCCGACTTCATAGCCATCAAAGTCATTGACGTGCATGAAATTGTCGATATCCATGGTGATGAAATGATAATGATCACTCTGGTCTTTCTCCAAAATTTCCTCAATTTTTTCAACAAACACATCTCTGTTGATCAGCTGCTTTAAATCCACTTTCTCCATGGCTTTTGATTGCTTTTCACCTGTCATCATAATACTCCCTTCTAAGTCCAATAATTGGTGAGTGGAAGGAAAAGAGCTGGGTGATTGCTTTTCTAAGTATAGTATGGTCCTTTTGAGCAGAAGAAGACTTGATTTGATCTCATCTGACGCCTTGGTGAGCACGACCTCTTTGTCTTTAAGCAGTTCAGTGAACGCGTTTAAATCAAGAGGATTGTCCATGAGTTCCTTGATGGCCGCAAGTGTGAAACCAAGGTCTCTTAAAAACTCGATCTTTTTCAGTTCAGCCAACTGATTTTCACTGTAATACCGATAGCCGTTCTCTTCGTTTAACGTCACTGGTGTAAACAGTTCCAGCTTGTCATAATGCCTCAACATCCTCTTCGAAATTCCGGAGCGATCTGAAAACGCCCCAATCAAATAATGCTTCTCCATAATACACTTTTCTCCCGATTGCTTTTTCCTATATTTAGAGTATAAAGAATGACATTGTGTCAAGGTCAAGGGTGAATTTACAATTTTGTAAAAAATTCAGAGTGATCAGGGGGTCCGACCCCCTGATCACTTCCTTGATCACTTGCCTTCCTTGATCACTTGCCTTCCTCGATCAACTGCAAAACCGTCTCAAGCGCATCCATTCCTGGGTTATTGTTATAATGAGGCGTCGTCGGAAACTCATTTAGTGACCGGCCCTCGCTGTCAGTCAAATAATCAATATCCCACCTTAATACGATTCCGGTATTAGGCAAATTGAAATTTGCGGCATACGTCGAGTAGGCACCGCCCGTTGGCTCACCCACCAATGTCGCAAAGTCCATTTCTTTCGCATGGCGTGCAAACAGCGCTGAAGCCGAGTAATTGTTTCCATTAGTAAGCAGCCATATTTTTCCGTCGAAAGGATAGTCGGCCATATTCTGAAGGCCCGATTTATTGATATGATGCCACTCTATATTGCCAATACTCGTGTTAAATTTCACGCCATACGCGAGTTCTTGCAAATCATCCGCACTTAGAAGCGGCAAATCCTCTTTTATCAACATGTCGTCTATCGTTAGCAATTGATCTGACTGTGGTACGTATCGCGAATACTGTGATTCTTTGCTTAAGTTTTCTTCCGCAAAAGATTTCGCGCGGCTTGTGCCTTTGTAAAACGCATAAAGCGGCATATCGGGCATATTGTTTCTATCGGCCCAAAGCGGTTTCATAATCAGCATTCTCCAAAGGTCTGTCGACCCACCGAAATTGTCTCTAATGTCGATTATCAAGTGTTCATAGTTATTGATATTGCTGTATAGTTTTCTCAAATCTGACATGACGTTATAGTTGAAATTTGAAAAATTCGGTATGTTTAAGTAGGCGATTCGGTCTTCCTCAATCACATCGATGCGCACTTTTGAACTTTGCGCACCCGTCACAAGAGGGTAACCCCTAAAGACAAAGGTCTTTTTTGCACTTTCTTCGTTTAAACTGCCCTCAAACAGGCTCTGCTGCTCCTCATAAAACCTTAGTGAGGTTGCGTTTGAGAACGCTAGATAATTGGTTGGCGTACTATAATGGCTCATGGAGTGCGTGAAAGCTGGTATATAGAGGTTGTAGAGATTGAAATTGTAGGCAAAAGTATGAGCAAACAAAGGAAATTCAGAAAAAAAATCAAAATAGATGATGCTCCAAAAGACATGCGCATCCATCTCCGGCATTTGATCTAAGGTCAACCCCAACTCTCCTGCCACTGCTCGATATGAATCCGGGTAATTGCGAATCTTCTCTCTCGTTTCGCGTCCAACCGCACGAATATCCACGCCCAATTTTCTTTCTGCCACGCCGAAATACGGAAATGTCTCTTCCATGGTTTGCATCATATAGTCGAAATCGTATAAAAAATCATCAAGCGTTAGCTCAGTACCCGCTTCCTCTAGACTGCTCTGTTCCGCGTTAGCCTGTGGCTCATCGGACTTTTCACATGCGATGATGAAAAAAATTGTCGACACCAAAAAAAGGATTAGAATAATTTTACTTAGCTGTTTTTTCATGATCATGTCCCCCCCATTTTATGTAATGACTCTGAAGTCAGTATAAAATGTCACTCTTTAATTTCCATTAATAAAATATTAAATTATGAGCAATATGCTTTAACCGAAGATTCTTCAGCATAACATGTGGATGTGGACAATAAAACGCCGACCAGCTCTACAAAAATGTCCCACGAATCAAATCATGGGACATACACTAATCTAAAACACCATTTTTTCTAACACTATTTAACGAGTGCATTTTCAATCGCCTTTAAAATAACTTTGCTGCTGTATGTTGCACCACTGATCATGTCGACATCCAGGGATTGTTCACGGATGACGGAATCAATAATGGCTTCAGCTGGTTCTCCTTGTCCATTAACATGCTTATCAATTGTAATGTCGATGATCTTCTGCGCACTGACTTCAACAGTCACATTGACATCCACAGGAAACACACTGTATGCCCCTGTGTAAGTACCATCTGAAACCTTAGTCATGTCCACAATCGGAACCGGCAAAGACATAAGTGTTTCAAAATTCTCTTCCGTTTTTTTTAGAAACACTGTGAATGCCAAACCAATAACGATTGTTAGGATTAGGAAAATCCATCCCATTCGTTTAAGTTTTTTATTCATGGCTTTGAGCCTCGTTTGCGTCAAACTCAGTCATTAACAATAATTTTTTAGCGTTTTCTTTATCCAACTGAGGAAATCCGGGAACAATCTTCCACTGATCATTTTTCTTAAATAATACGAAGAAACCCATTTTGCTGTTATATTTAAACTTAAATTCATTTTCATCTGAAAATCGTCCAAGGTCAAAGGCGCGGTCTATAAAAGTAGTCGGCAGCTCTTTTCTCATGGTTTCCAGTAGGTACTTTTCCTTAAAGTTCATTTCATACTTAAAAACCTTAATTCCCTTGAACATGACCGTATTTGATTTCATATTAGCACCTCTTTTTTTAATTTCACTATAACTATTATATCAGAAAATGAACGTATCCGCTAATGACGTTTTCTATGATAATTGAGGAGAAATTATGGGTATAATCGTATCGAGGTGATAATATGGACAAGACCACACAAGATTTTTTTGATAAAATGAAAGCGTTAACCGGCAAAACCTATGAGGAGATTGAAGCGCTATATTCAAATTCGGGCCTTACAAAACATAGCGAAATCAGAAACTTTTTTATGGATAAGCTTCAGCTTAGTTACGGCTATGCCAACACACTGGTGCACCTAATCACAAAGTCGGATGGCACGAGCATGGCAGAAGGCAAAGATATGGAGACGCTTCTTGAAGAAATCTACGATGCAAAGAAAATCCATCTTAGACCGATCCATGACACAATTATGGAAAAAATCCACGCTTTTGGCGACTTCGAAATCGTGCCTAAAAAAGGCTATCTGAGTCTAAAAAGAAAAAGACAGTTTGCCATGATTGGACCAAAATCCAGCACAAGAATAGAAATCAGCATTAACATCAAAGATATTGAAGGCACAGATAGACTCCTCGAGCAACCCAAAGGCAGCATGTGCAAGTTCATCGTTAAGATTCAAGCTGAGGATGAAGTCGATTCAGAACTTATTGGGTGGCT
>DMYC01000051.1:305-3833 GCA_003482695.1 Clostridiales bacterium UBA8960 | reverse complement strand
GAACGATTCCGCAGTCGCTTCCATCGGCCGAAGGCCAAAAAAAGGAAGCGCACGAGGACCAAGTGACGACCTATGCTATGTGTGTTTACACCGGTATGCTGCATGTATGAGCCGTGACGACCTATGCTATGTGTGTTTACACCGGTATGCTGCATGTATGACAATTGAATTTCCCCCCCATTTGTTATACAATAAAGTAGATTTTAAGGAAGATTGTGATTTAGAGGAGAAACTATGCAAATTGAGCTTACGCAGCTCGAGGACACGAAAAGGTTCGCCGAGCAGCTTGTAAAAGATATAAAAAGAGGGCAAGTCATCTGTTTGCTGGGTGATTTGGGTGCGGGCAAGACAACACTCACGCAATACTTATGTGCTGCACTGGGGGTTAATGACTATGTTACGAGCCCCACTTTTAATTTGATGAACACTTATGAAGGTAAGATTGGTGGGGAAGTTGTTCCGATACACCATTTTGATGTCTATAGGATTTTTGATGCGGATGAGATGCATGAAATTGGATTTGATGAGTATTTATACGGTGATGGCATATGTATCATCGAATGGGCGAATCAAGTTGTGGATCTGATTCCGAAAGGGAGCATTTGGATAGAGATGTCCTTGAGTTTGGATGGAAAAAGGGTGCTTGAGATGACACGTGAAGGAGAAAACGTATGAATCGACTTGTAATTGATACATCGTCAACCGCGGCAAGTGTTGCGCTTTTCAAAGGGGATTCAGTTGTTGGCGAATTTTTCATTAATTCAAAGCAGACGCATTCTCAGAAGCTCTTGCCGATCGTGGATGCGCTACTGAGTCAAACGGAGATGTCGATAAAAGATGTCGATGCGTTTTATGTGTGTGAAGGACCTGGATCATTCACGGGTGTACGTATTGGTATCGCAACCGTCAAAGGGTTTGCTCAACCGTTTGATAAACCTGTGGCGTCCTTTTCGAGCATGTATTTGATCGCAAGTGGGATAAAGCATTTTGATGGGGTTATCGTGCCGATTATCGACGCGAAGCGAAGCGATGTCTACTATGGCGTATATGAATGGGATGGCGGCAGGCTTGTAACGCGTGAAGAAGGTGTTGAAGGGTTAGAGCAATTGCTCACCTATATAGAGGATAAATATGTTGGTCAGTCCATTTTACTTGTTGGCGATGCGACTGAGGCTTATCCTGAAGCATTTGGTGGTGGCCTTAATCTCGTACTAGCATCACCAGATGAAGGTGTACCGAGGGCTTCTAATCTTGCGATTGGGTCTGTGGAAACAAGTGGCGCTTCAACGGTTTATTCTGTGAAGGCAAATTACATGCGAAAATCACAAGCGGAAAGGGATTTATAGATGGTTGATGTAAGAAAGATGACGATGGATGATATCGACCGGGTTTATGAGATAGAAGTTCAGTCATTTAAGACACCGTGGTCCAAAGATTCCATCACGAAAGAGGTCGTTGAAAATACGTTGGCTGAGTATTTTGTACTGACACTTGATCAGAACGTAATCGGATATGGTGGCATGTGGCTTATTATGGATGAACTCCATATCACCAATGTCGCTGTGACGCCCGAATATAGAGGCAAGGGCTATAGCTCTGTATTGATTCAGTCGCTTATTGACTTCGGCAAAGAAAGAAAATTTAAGCATATGACACTTGAAGTGCGGTTTGGCAATTCTGTCGCAATTGCGCTTTATGAAAAGTTTGGCTTCGTCAGTGTTGGGAAACGTCCGAAATATTACGTGGATACGGGTGAAGATGCACTTGTAATGTGGAAGGAATTATAGATGAGAGTAAATGATGAAAATAGAGTGATCACTTTGGCCATTGAGACGTCATGTGATGAAACGGCGTGCGCTGTCCTTGAGAATGGCAGAAAAGTCCTCGCTAATGAAGTTTATACGCAAATTGAAATTCACCAGACATTTGGAGGCGTCGTGCCTGAAATTGCCTCGAGAAATCATCTTGAGAAGATTTCAGAAGTGATTGATAAGGCTCTAACGGATGCAGGCATCGGTTTTTCGGACGTCGATCAAATCGCAGTGACGTATGGTCCAGGTCTCGTCGGTGCATTGCTTGTTGGACTATCCACAGCTAAGGGGCTAGCTTATGCGCTTGATAAGCCGCTTATACCTGTGAACCATATAGAAGGCCATGTGGCAGCTAATTATATCGCCCACGAAGGTTTAAAGCCCCCATTTGCGTGCCTTATCGTGTCTGGCGGTCATACGCACCTCGTTGATGTTAAAGACTATTCAACTTTTGAGATTATCGGTAGAACGCGTGACGATGCTGCAGGCGAAGCGTTTGACAAAATCGCAAGAACACTGGGGCTTGGATATCCTGGAGGACCACTCATCGACAAGTTGGCGAGGGAAGGAAATCCTTTGGCGATTCAGTTCCCGAGGGCGATGCTTGAGGGAGAGAACCTGGATTTCAGTTTCAGCGGACTCAAATCAGCGGTGCTCAATTATTTAAATTCATGTAGGATGAAGAATATCGAGATCAATGTACCGGATGTCTGTGCGAGTTTTCAACATGCCGTTGTGCAGGTCTTGAAAATCAAGGCAGAGCAGGCACTTAAGCAAACGGGGTATGATACATTGGTGCTTGCCGGTGGCGTAGCAGCAAACAGCTCACTTAGAGATGTGCTAAAAACGATACCGGGGATCAACTTATACTACCCACCAATTGGCCTTTGTACGGACAATGCGGCGATGATCGGTTCAGCGGGGTATTATAGTGCACGATCAGGCCATGTCGGAACACTTATGACAAATGCCGTGCCAAATCTCAAGATCGGGGAACGCAAATTTTAATGCGTCTATGAAAAATGAAAAAAACGTTCAATCAAAATGGGGCTTAGGCCCCATTTACTTTTTTGTCTGTAAATTTCGAAAAACCATACTGTTAACGTGTTATGTAAACCCAATATATTATGTCTTATTCATGTTCTCATTTCTATACATTTGTGGATAAGGCTGTGGATACTGTGGAGTATGTGGGAATATGCCAAATGTGTTTTGGGTAAAATGTGGATAAGTGGTTGAAAAACGGTGGATAAGTCGCTTTTAGTGTGGATTAAATGTATTATATTCAATTCCATTTAAAAAAATGCATAAATATAAAGGCTCAATGAGGTGGACATAATAAACGACGTGTTAACCGAACAAATGGTCTTTTAGGGCAAAATAAAAAATGAGCCTACGAAGAGACTCATTTATTATTTCTATTTTAGCCTTCAATGCCTAAAGTGTTCAGGTAGTTAATAATATCGGCAATGGATGTGAATTCTTCAGCAACTTCATCTGGAATCTCGACTTCAAACTCGTCTTCGATCGCCATGATGATTTCAACGGCATCGATAGAATCGATATCCATACTGTCAAATGACGTGTCTTGTTTGATATCGCTTGGATCGATAACGCTGAGTTGCTCGACGATGATTGCCTTTATCTTTTTAAACATAGGTACCTCCCAAAATTCTGAAAAAATAAGCTCTAGATTACTTAGTTTTTATTATAAAGA
>DMYC01000051.1:0-295 GCA_003482695.1 Clostridiales bacterium UBA8960 | reverse complement strand
ATAATATTTCTAACAATTCATCCAATTCAGAATAGAGTGTGCTAATTTCTTGCTTTAATGCCTCGATCGACTTTTGCATTTCAAAGGCGCGCTCGTGATCTGAAAACACATCGGGCTCGCAAAGTCTCATTTCCATGTCATGCAGTTTTTCCTCAGCTAAATGTATTGATTTTTCAACATCTACAAGAGCCTGCTTCTGTTTTTTGACTTCACTTTTTTTCTCTTTATCCTTTTTTATAAGTTCTTTCTGCTTTGTTTTAGTGATCGAAGGTTCGCTTGATTCATCGATTATGGG
>DMYC01000186.1 GCA_003482695.1 Clostridiales bacterium UBA8960 | reverse complement strand
TTTAGTGCCTACCCCATCTGTTCCCGCTACTAAAACAGGGCTTTCATATTGGCCACTCATTCTGAGAAGGCCTCCAAAACTTCCAAGGTCTCCTATAACATCGGCGTTAAATGTTTCTTTAACGTGTTTCTTCATAAGTTCGACTGCACGAGCGCCCTCTTTTACATCAACACCGGCATCTGCATAAGTCAATTTATCATTAGACATGAAAATCTCCTATCGTCAATTATTCAAACATAAATTTATTGGCTTCTTCAGGCACATCCATAGGATAGTCTCCATCAAAGCATGCCGTACAAAGGCCGCATTTACCTGGTTTTTGATCGCCTATTGAACGCATCAGACCTTCAACACTAAGGTAAGCCACGCTATCTGCACCAACCATGTCCCTGATTTCGTCGATGGTATGTGTCGCTCCAACAAGCTGAATGCGATTTGGTGTATCAATACCAAAATAACATGGGTGCATAACAGGAGGTGAACTCACTCTGATATGCACTTCTTTTGCTCCAGCGGCTTTGAGCATACCGACGATCCGTTTGCTTGTCGTCCCTCTGACGATGGAATCATCGATTAAAATAAGACGTTTCCCATCTACGTTTTCTTTAAGCACATTCAATTTAAGTCTAACAGCCAACTCTCTTGATTTCTGGTCGGGTTGGATAAACGTTCTTCCCATATATTTATTCTTTATCATTCCAACATTATATGGAATGCCTGACTCTTCAGCATATCCTATCGCAGCTGCAACGCCTGAATCGGGGACTGCGATAACCATATCTGCATCCACAGGGTTCTCTCTGGCGAGGATCTTGCCTGATTCTTTACGCGCTACAAATACATTTTTCCCGTCGATTATACTGTCTGGTCTTGCAAAATAGACATATTCAAACGAGCAAAGCGATTTTCGGCATGAATGATCATAGATGATGGACTGAATGCCATTTTTATCAATAATAACGATTTCACCCGGTTCCACATCTCTGACAAACTCGGCGCCTACCACATCATGTGCAACCGTTTCAGAAGCCAAGACATAACCGCCATCCAGCTTTGCAATTGAAAGCGGTCTTAAGCCATGTGGATCTCTTACGCCAATCAACATGTGGTCAATCATGACGACGAGTGCAAAGGATCCTTTTATTTCCTTAACGGACTCTATTACAGCTTCTTTCATACCCATATGATAGTTTCTAGCAATTAGGTTCGCTATAACTTCAGAGTCGATTGATGTCTGAAAAATCGACCCTTCATCTTCAAGGCGATCTCTTATATCGCTTGCATTTACGAGGTTTCCATTATGTGCAAGTGCAATGCTGCCGCCTTTGTATCTTACGACCAATGGCTGAGCATTTGAAACATAGCTCTCTCCAGTGGTAGAATACCTTACGTGACCTATGCCTATGTCACCAGGCAGTCTATCGAGTATTTCGCTGTTAAAAACCTCTTGTACCAAACCCATTTCTTTATAGTACTGTATTTTCTCATCCTTAAGTACGGCGATTCCGGCACTTTCTTGACCTCTATGTTGAAGCGCAATCAAGCCGAAACAGAGCATCTGCGAGACTGCTGGTGTGCCAGGTGCGTAAACGCCTATGACGCCACATTCCTCGTGTAATTTGTCCAGTTCTAGAAAATCATTCATTTCATTCCTCCACAGGTTATCCCTGAATTCTACTTAAAACTTCCTGATATGTCTCTTCAACATCACCTAGATCTCTTCTGAAACGGTCTTTGTCCATTTTCTTGTTCGTTTCCATGTCCCACAATCTACATGTGTCCGGAGAAATTTCATCTGCCAAAATGACTTCACCTTTGAAAAGGCCAAATTCGAGTTTAAAGTCAATAAGCTTAAGGCCGTGATTTTTAAAAAACTCAACTAAGAGATCATTAATCTTAAGTGACATCACTTTTATTTTTTCAACTTGATCTGGTGTCGCAAATGACATCGCATAAATATGGTACTCATTAATCATAGGATCGCCAAGTTCGTCATTTTTATAGCAGAATTCCAAAACCGTTTCCTTCATGACGACACCTTCTTCAAGGCCTAGTCTTTTCGCAAGTGAACCTGCTGCCACATTTCTCACGATCACCTCAAGCGGCAAAATGGTCACTGCTTTCACGTATTGCTCTCTTTCAGACAACAATTTTTCAAAATGCGTTGGTATTCCTTTCTCCTCAAGCATATTAAAAAGCAAGGCACTCATCTTGTTATTTACAACACCTTTATCGTGAATCGAACCCTTTTTCTCACCATTAAACGCAGTCGCATCATCTTTATACTCCACTACATAATAATCTGCATCGTCTGTTTTAAAAACTTTTTTCGCTTTACCTTCGTATAATTGCTCTAATTTATTCATAATATCCTCCGATTTAGTATTTTACTTGAATGGACGCATCTTTTTTCACAACAGCGTCTGCCATATCTTCTTTATATTGTCTCATTTTCTCCCTAAGTTCAGGGTATTTGACTGAAAGTATTTGAACTGCCAACAAACCTGCATTTTCAGCACCGTCGATCGCGACTGTTGCCACTGGGATGCCACTTGGCATTTGAACGATTGACAATAAAGAATCTAGTCCGTCCATTGTTGATGATTTAATTGGTATGCCTATGACAGGTAAAGTCGTAACGCCTGCGATAACCCCTGGCAAATGCGCCGCTTTTCCAGCAGCTCCGATAATCAATTCAAACCCATTTGCCTCTGCTTTCATAGCAAAATCAACTGCCAAATGTGGCGTTCTATGTGCAGATAAAACTCTCGCCACCACTTCGACTCCAAAAGATTTTAAAACGTTGATGCATCTTTCAACAACCGGAAAATCAGAATCGCTTCCCATCAAAATCGCTACTTTCATCCATTCCTCCTAAAACCGAATATTAATTTTCAATAACTCGTTATCATTCGTATATATAAATCATATAGAATCTTACTTTCATCGTCAAGTAAAATGCGAATATTTTTATATCAATTTAACTTAATATTCATAAAGTGGGTCAAAAACAAAAAACATGCCAGGAGACTTCCAGGCATGTTAAAACGTCATTTGATTAGATCACACTAAACCGGTAAAATGTTTCATTTAAGTACTCTATACCTGCTTCCAGAACGCACACAGTGTTTGGAAGCTGTTGCATTTCAAAGCATATCCCGCCGTGTTTTTTATAACCCTTATTACATGTGTATATGACAACGCAAGGCTGGTTTGTTGTGATTTCAAGCTTTCTCTTTGAAATTGAGTCTATGAGCACCACATCGGGCTCATATTCTGAAAGACTTCTTCCCAGTATAAAAGGATGGTCCATTCCAGATGTTGGCGATTGATAACTCAACTTTATCGGTTTGCACTTGGCAAAGTCAAAAGCTGAATTTTTAGTCGGAACAATACCGCCTGATGGCAACCCATCTTCATCGATTTCAGAGTAAAAAGCGGCGTTGACAAAAAGCAAATGTTCGTCTATTTCACTTTTTTCATTTCCTGACAAGTTAAAATAGTTGTGATTGGTCATATTTAAATGGCAGTTTCTATCCGACCTCGCTTTATAAGTGACCTTGATTAGTCCATCATCGTAAAGTGAAATTTCTGCCTTAATCTCAATATTGCCAGGAAATCCGTCAGATAAATGCTCATGGTATGTCTTGAAGGTAACTCGGCAATGGTCTACAAGCACATCTTCTTTTTCGAGCAACCAAAAAACTTTATGAAGACCTTTATATCCACCATGCAAATTGCTGATTCGCTCATTGATTCCAACATTATAAATTTGCTGATCAATTGTTAGTAGCCCATTTTTAATTCGCCCCGCATTTAGCCCAATCGTGGCATTTAAATACAAAGGGTTCTTTACAAGGGCCAAACAATCATCATAACGCATCAAAACATTTTCCAGAGCACCCTCTGCATCAGGTACATTAATCGAAAGCATCACCAAACCGTAGTTCAAAATTTCAACAGAAAAACCCTTGTTATTATAAAGCGTCACTTTCTCAACTTTACACCCTAAATATTCACTTAAAGGTTCATGTTTTTCAATTTCAACTCTCATTTTACAAATGCCTCTTCACAAGATTCTAAGAACGACCTAATTCTCACGTCATTATCTTTATAAATACCCGAATCCTGCAAAACTTGACAAAACTTTTCCCCGATTTTCTGTTCAAGCCTTTCTTTATATGCTGAAGGCTCAAGTTGTTTAAATTCAGCTTCTAGCGATTTGATCCACAGTGCGTGCTTGGCTGTTAGTTCATTTGAAAGAAGGTCGTCCACATCCACTTCAAATGTCTCACTTTCAACTGTGACAGTCTTAAGAACCGCATCAAACTCCTCAACCAAACGTGGTGGTAAAACTGCCAGCCCCATTACTTCGATTAAACCGATGTTTTCCTTCTTAATGTGATGATGTTCTCTATGTGGATGGAATATGCCCTCAGGATACAAATCGCTTTTTCGGTTATTTCTAAGCGCAAGATACATTTCGTATACGCCATTCACTTTTCTAAGAATGGGGGTAACAGTGTTATGCCTTTCATCTGTGTTGGCGATCAAATCCACAGCTTCATCAGAATAGTCGATCCAACAGTCAAGCAACTTTGATGACACCTCAATTATAGATTCCCTACTTGCACATACCAGTTTCAAAACAGATAATGGCCACTCAATTATTTCTATCACAAGGTCGTTATATGCCTTTAGAGAATAAATGCTATGCGTCTTTGCACGCATCATCGGCATTTCATATCGTCCCGCCTGATAATGGTCGTGAGATAGAATTGAACCACCTACAGTGTGAAGATCCGCGTTTGACCCTATAAAGTAATGGGGTAAAAAATCTACAAAATCGCACAACCGAATAAACGTATTTCTATTTATTTTCATATTTCTATGTTCTCTGCAAAACACAATGGCATGTTCATTATAATACACGTAAGGCGAGTACTGTAAATACCATTTTTCCTGATTTAAAACCATCTCTACAACGCGATGGTTATGTCGTGCCGGATGATTGACATTTCCACTATATCCCACATTTTCTATACACAACAGGCACTTTGGATACGCTGAAGGCTTTGCATGTTTTTGAAGTGCAATTTCTTTCGGATCCTTCTCCGGTTTTGACAAATTTATGGTGATATCCAATTCGCCATACTTAGTGGCTGCTTTCCATGAAATGTTTTTACTGACTCGATCCATCCTGATATATGTCGAACTGTTTGAAAGCGCATAGAAATAGTCCGATGCATGTCTAGGTGAAGTTTTATGAAGCGACCAGAACGTCGCATTCACTTCTGAATTTCGCGGCATCAATATCGACATGATTTCCGCATGAAACATTTCAACCTGATACTGATATTCAAGGGTTTCACCTCTGCTTTTAGCAAAACCTGTCATTCGATCAAGCAACTCATAAATATCACGAGTCTCTTCCTCTGCAACATTCACTGGTGATAGATCACCTTCAAGACCTAACCGTTTCCACAACGTATTACGCACCACTTCAACATCAAGCTCAAACAACAAGTTATGTTTAAGCCCATAGGAAATCAATTGTTCTATCGCTTTAAAATAATCAATCCACACGAGCCGTTCCTCCCGAAATTTTGGCGATATAAAAATCAGCTTTTAGACCTGTCTGTTCAAGATACGTATTCGATACCACATCCTTATACGTTGTGATGTGCGCGTTATGAACCAGCGCGATTGCGCAACC
>DMYC01000127.1 GCA_003482695.1 Clostridiales bacterium UBA8960 | reverse complement strand
AATATGGAAAATCAAAGCGGGGTGTCGTTCAAAGCGACACACCGTTTAATTTCTGCGTTCGAAAAATCCGGATTGACACGGCAAGCTCTGGCAGACGAGGCAGAGTGTCATGTGAACACCATTTACCGCTTGGTCAGAGGACAGGGCGTTGACATCCGCATTGCGCAGGAAGCCTGCGATATCCTTGGCATCCCCTTCTCCGAAGGCATAGAATCGTCAAGACCGATGCACCAACTGGCAGGCAAGACGATCAACCACCATCACCGACTGATCTCTTCGATCCTGAATCAGGCGGTATTCTGGCAAGTCATTCCGGAGAATCCGACGCGACGGGTGAAACCGCCGAAGGTTGAGCGGAAGGAAGCGAAATATCTGGATGAAGAGCAGACGGTGACGTTATTACACTTACTGGATAACGAACCGCACCAGAATCAGGTGATGATTCGGTTTTTCCTGCTCAGCGGGGTACGGCGTGGAGAGCTCTGCGGCCTTGAGTGGAAGGATATCGACTTCAAGAACAGCATGATCACGGTTTGCCGGACATCACAATACCTACCAGAAAAAGGGGTTTTTACAAAAGGCACCAAGACGGATTCCTCCGTTCGCACGATCAAACTGCCTGATCAGGCGTTTGAACTGCTAAAGGAGCACCGCAAATGGCAGCGCAAAAAGCGCATTGCGATGGGGGATCGGTGGGTCGACAGTGACCGACTCTTTGCACAGGACGACGGCACCCCAGTCCACCCGGACAGCATTACAGGTTGGTTTCACGACTTCATATCGCGCACGGACTTGCCGCAGATTTCGATTCATTCTCTAAGGCATACGAACATCACACTGCTGCTTGCTGCAGGGATTCCATTACGAACGGTGAGCTACCGGGCGGGGCATGCGCAGACGTCAACAACCTCAAATATCTACTCACATGCGATCAGGACGGCGGATGAGAAGGCGGCGGAGGTACTTAAGGGGATTATTTCTTCATGCCCCAAAAACTGAATTTGACAGTTTTTATGTCGAAGTATTAAAATAGAGGCATAAGCCATTCAAATTTGTGATTTCTATTTGCACATGATTGTAACCGTGAAATTAACAATCACCTAAAAGGAATATACTCAAGATTTCTGTTTTTTAATATTCAAAAAATTTCAGATTGAGATTGAAATTTGATATAACTTGTGTAAAGCTTAACTTTTCGCATTTGGTAAGGGGATAAATATGATAGCAGCTGAATATTCTCGCTTTCTTCAAACACTCATTTCTACTGATGTTCAGGATGAAGTTCGAAAAATAGCAAACCTTGTACAACAACATTTAGATACATTAGTACCCCTTACAACTTCACAGGGACAACGTATAAAACAAATAGTAAATTTAGCTCAAACGAATTGGAATTCACTTAATTCAGAAATCCAGCTCGAGCAAGAAAGAGCGCAGAGGCAAGTCTGCCCCGTAAAGCAACTAAAAATGCTTTTAGTCGGGCCGTTTCGAGGTTTTGCTAAACAAGAAGAATTGGATCTTTCAGGCAGGACTGTACTCTTATATGGCCCAAATGGAACTGGAAAATCTAGTTTTTGTGAAGCTCTTGAATATGCTTTGTTAGGCAATGTTAACGAAGCAGAAAGTAAGCGATTTCGCAATCAAAATGATTATTTTACAAATGCCTATACGAAAAGTTTTACACAACCAACTTTATTAGGACAAGATAATCAGGGGAAAGAGATTCTCGTAACTGCGAGTGAAACATTATATCGTTTCTGTTTTATTGAAAAAAATCGAATTGATAGTTTTTCACGGATCGCTGCACAAGCACCATCTAAACAAAGTGAGCTGATTTCAATACTATTTGGCCTAGAAGATTTCTTAGATTTCACACATAACTTCACGGCTTCGATGGATAATTACATAGATTTAAAAGGGGTAAAGGGCGAAGAGTTAAAGCAAAAGAAACAAGGACTAGCAGGGTATCAACAGTCCTTAATTAGCATTCCTGAATTACTAGAGGAATTGAGCAGGGATGAAAATGAATTAGCAATTGAATACTCAAAAAATCATACCTACACACAAATGCTGCTTGAAATAAACGGCACTGGAGAAGCTGAAGGATTGATTGCGCAACTTGAAGCAGAAATTGAAAAACCCATAGGGTTAAAATGCAATTTAACCCTATCAAGATTATTAGAATTAAAACAATCTGTCGAGACCTTAGTTCTTGTATATCAATCTAAGAAATCGGAATTGGACAATACTAGCAGAGAGTTGTCATATAAAAAGCTTTATGAAGCAATTATCGAGTTACATGATGAAGATTCTATGAAATGCCCTGCGTGTCAGACACCTCTCAGACAAGTATGTGTAAATCCTTTCAAACACGCAGACGCAGAGCTGAAGAAACTTGAGTATATTGCGGAATTACAAGATTTTATAAGTGAAACTGAAAGAAGAATAAATGATTTATTGAGTAAACTACGAGATGTTATTATAACCTGTTGCTCAAACTATTCCGAAAACAATATCCTTAATGTGTTGCAATCCATAGATGAAAAAAACGTTACGATTGATTGGTGGGGTTCGCTTTTTCAACCATTTGATGATAAATCGTTCCCATGGCAATACATTGAGGCTCAAGTAAAAAAACTAGAAGATGCTGATAACGACATTTCCAGATCTTTAGAAAAGCGAGCCAAAAATATAGACGAACTAAAGAGACTCCGCGGTTTTGCTGAGAAGATTATCATACTTCAAGCACGTAAGGATGCTATTATCGAATCAAAAAGAAAAGCACAAAATGAAATCAATGAGTTTGATACTCGAAATGCATGTCTGATTGAAGCAACTGACAATGAAATGGAAGTTGTTGCTCAAAACAGGGTAATAGCAGAAGCATATGCGATATTTGTCAAAAAAATAAATGACTATATGGATGGACTTCCTGCCCTACTTGTTGCTGACATTGGAGAGATTATCGTACGACTGTATAATGAGTTCAATCGACAAGATGCTCAGTACGAGCAATTTGCAAATGTTAGGCTTCCGCTTCAACAAAATCAAAAACTAGAAATTTCTTATAAAGATAAGCCCGATTTATATTTCGATGCGCTTCATGTTTTGAGCGAAGGTCATATTAGGTGTATAGGATTAGCTGTACTGGCAGCAAAGAATATTTTGGAAGATTGTCCTTTCCTCATTTTTGATGATCCAGTGAATGCAATTGATGATGATCATCGCGAGGCAATTCGGAGGACGTTATTTGAGGACTCGTTTTTTGAAGAAAAGCAAATCATTCTAGCATGTCATGGTGAGGAGTTTTTTAAAGACATTCAGAATCAATTACCAGTGAACAAAGCACAAACAATAAAAACCATTTCTTTTTTACCTATACGTATGGATCATCATATTTGTGTTGACCAACATTGCGCACCCCGGAATTATATTATAGCCGCATTTGCTCATCTTGATAAAAATGAAATACGCGATGCACTAGATAAATCAAGAAAGGCGTTGGAGTCGCTTACAAAGGATAAAGTTTGGCGATATGTAAATAAGTATGGAGACGGATACCTAAGTATACAAATGAAGTCGCCGTCATCTCCAATCGAACTTCGGAATCTAACAGAACAATTATGTAGCAAAATAAAAAAAGCAGATTTTAAAGATCAAAATAAAGACTCCATATTGAATCCCATAGAATCCCTTCTCGGTATTAATAGAGATTCAAGAGAATGGCGGTATATGAACAAGGGAACACATGAAGAAGCTAATCACGCCGAGTTTAATAGACAAACTGTTATAAACATTATTACTTTCTTGGGAGAACTTGACAAAGAAATATCTTCAAAGGTGTAGTTGAATGTATTTGTAAGCAGCGTATTGCGATGGGCGACCGATGGATAGACGGCGATCGAATCTTCACGCAGGATGACGGCATACATGTTCATCCGGATAGCATAACAGGCTGGTTCCACGACTTCATTTCGCATACCGAACTGCCGCAGATTTCGATTCACTCTTTGCGTCATACGAACATAACACTGCTCCTTGCGGAGGGGATTCCGCTCCGAACGGTGAGTTACCGAGCGGGGCATGCGCAAACGTCAACGACCTCGAACATTTACTCTCATGCAATCAGGACGGCGGATGAGAAAGCCGCGGAAGTTTTGGTGAATATAGTGGTGGGAAAGTAGCATACAAGAGTTGACGATATTATGTATATGTCATGAGATGCTTTTATAGAATTATGAGATATGAAAATTATTCCCAGCTTAAAACATAACCTAGGACATTTATACTTTTTTAGATCCGGTTGAACTGAGAAGTAGCCAAAGAGTTGTGCAAGAAAAGTCGATACACAGTTTACAGTTCGCTCAAATAGTGTGTGGGTTATTGATCACCAAATTCCATGACAACCCCAACATGTAACTGGGTATAATCGAAAGGAGACACATGTGATTGATCGGATGTCTTCAATAAATCCAGCTATCCTCATTTGGGCAAGAGAAACGAGCGGAACAACAAGAGAGGAAGCGCGTAAAAAATTTGGTCAAGAACAGTTGGATGCATGGGAAAGTGGAGAGGAATACCCAACATACTCTCAACTAAAAACCCTTTGCGAATTTTATCGGAAGCCAGTTGCTGTTTGCTTCTTTCCTGAACCACCCGTGATGAAAAACTTAAGATCTTCCTGCCGAACTCTTCCAAAGCAGCTTAATAGTGTATTTACTCGAAACCTTTTAAAGTGCATTGACGATGCCCGAGTAATGCAATTAAATTTGTATGAATTGTACGATGGAGTAAATCCGGCTGGAGATGTCTTTAATAAAAGCAAATTTGACATTAATAGTATTCAAGCAGCGGCACGCCAACTTCGCGTCTTTCTTAGGGCTCCCCTTGATGAACAAAAGAAAATCGGTAACTGTCAGAATGCTTTTGAGTACTGGAGAGACAAATTCTATTCCGCCGGAATCTTTGTTTTCAAGGATGCATTTAAAGACGAGGACGTTTCCGGATTCTGCCTTTATGATGACATATTTCCGATTATTTACGTTAATAACTCGTTTGCCTTA
>DMYC01000254.1 GCA_003482695.1 Clostridiales bacterium UBA8960 | reverse complement strand
TTGTCGGGAAAGTTCGTCAAAAACGTTTCGTCGTCAAAAAGTTCTGGTACCGACCGCCATTCCATGCCATTGGCTTTTTGTGCACCTATCGATGTCCCTTCGCCGAATGCCACATCACCCATAGCCGCCATACCGGCACTCGTACCTGCCACCATCCCGCCACGATTCAAAATCGCCCTTAGCGCTTCAAGCAAAAGAGATGGTGACCCATCTCTGTTAAGAAGCGACTTTATATGATTAAATTGACTCCCGCCTTGGAGATAAGCGCCATCGCACTCCAGCAGAACTTTTTCCCAGACGGGATTGTTCTTCACTAAGTCTGCATTGTCTACAGCCAGCGGTATGAAAACGGGCTCAAATCCAAGCGCTCGATAGTTTATCTCAAACGAGCCCAGCTCAGAATCTGCCTTATAAAAATGGTCATACACTGTTTGCGCATCTTTTCTCGAGCTTGATAGGATGGCCAGCTTCGGCTTTCCTCCTCCCAACGCTTGATGCATATACTCAAAGAGCCTTTTTTTATCTGGATCTGATGACGCGACACCGCCACCGATCAGTAGTATGGTACCCATGAATGCACGCTCCTAAAAAACAAAATTTGAGTAGTCTGGGACTTGCGCTTTGAAAGCTTCATTGATTTGTGCTCTAAAATCAGGTTCGGTGAAAATCGAATAGACCAACTCAGCCATGGCTTTTGAAGCCGTAATCACCATCTCGTCCGCCTGTACACTCACCGATGCCTCTGCAAAAGATCTCGTATGCGCCCTTAAGTCATCGCCAATTTTCACATAAGGATGAATGCTCGGTCTAAAAAGGGATACGTTTCCAATATCCGAAGACCCAAGCTTTGCAGATGGATCTGGATATTGCACCGTCTCACCCATGGCTTCCATAATCGTTTTAAACCGCTCGTCCATAATGGCATTCGGATATCTTTCAGCATAAGGCAATTTAAACTCATAAACCGCTTTTGCACCTGTAAGCACTTCAGAAGCCTTTATCACATTGATCAGCTTTTGTTTGACCGCTTTCAGGTCCATAAGCCTTAACCCACGGATGATAAACTCGCCTGATGCTCTGGCGGGGATGATGTTTGAAGCCTCGCCCCCTTCTTTGATGATGCCGTTGATGTTGATTCCGAGTGGAAACTCACTTTGAAGCATGTCGATGCCGTTGAATGTGTGAATCAATGCTTTTAGAGCGTTGATTCCATTCTCCGGAGATGATGAATGGGCACGCTTGCCTTCGAACACAATATCGAGTTCCACAAGAGCTGTTCCCCCACGCATCACCATATTTGTCGAGCCAGGATGAACCATCATCACGAAATCCACGTCCTCAAAAGCCCCTATATTCAAAAGTTCAATTTTCCCACCGCCTGTCTCTTCTGCAGGGGTGCCCATCAAAATAAGCTCGCCGTCAATCTGCCCCGTCTTCAAAGCATATTCAAAGCCTTTGGCTACGCCACAAGCCACGGCAGAGATGATATTGTGTCCACAGCCGTGTCCGATATTGGGGAGCGCATCATACTCTGCCAGTACCGCGACGCGAACCCCCGAATCCGGATTACCGATTCTGGCTTTAAATGCCGTCTCAAACGGCCCGATGCCGCATTCGACTCGATACCCCAAACGCTCTAGAAAATCGCACAAGTAAGCCGATGTCTTATATTCCTGAAAGCCTAACTCGGGCATGCCGTGTACCTTATGGCTCACCTCGAGAATCTCAGATTTGTTCGCTTCAATATGCGCCTTTATTTTATCAATCATGTTTCCTCCATTAGCCTAAGCGCTTCATCATCGTAACACGAAATGACCTTCACTTACTTCCACCATTTGCTCATTTCCTGTAAAAGTCCCTTCATACCGAATGACTTTTTTCTTTTTCTCTACTTGTGGGTCCGGATGAGGAATGGCGTTAAGTAGACTCTTTGTATACTCGTGCTGAGGATTGTTGAAAATATGGTGCGCGTAGCCCAGCTCCACCATTCTGCCTTTATAGAGTATGCCCACGCGATCCGCGATGAACTTGACGATGGATAAATCGTGTGCAATAAACATATACGTCGTATTGAACTCGCTTTTTAAACGGTTTAATAAATTGATGACCCCTGCACGTATGGAAACATCCAGTGCCGATATCGGTTCATCGGCGATGACGAATTTCGGCTCCATAACCAGAGCCCTCGCGATACCGATACGCTGTCTTTGACCGCCACTGAACTCATGCGGGAACCTGCTGATCACATTTCTAGGCAGCTTGACTTCATCCAAAATCGCATTCAGAACCGACTTTTTCTCTTCGAGTTCACCTTTTGAATAGTACGCGCGAAGCCCTTCTGTAATGATATATTCGATCTTGGCGCGCTCGTTGAGGGAAGCCATCGGGTCTTGGAAAATCATCTGAATTTCCTTTTTAAGCGATTTGTTTAACCCCTTTTTCAAGCTTTGATTTTTAAAATAAATGTCGCCACTTTTCACTTTATTCTCACCGATGACGGTTCTGCCAATAGTGGTTTTACCACTCCCGCTTTCTCCCACCAGCGCAAACGTTTCACCCTCGAATATATCGAATGAGACGTCATTCACGGCTTTAATGACACGGCGCCCCTTGCGGAACTCCACAGTAAGGCCATCAAATGTCATGATCTTCTCACGCTGTTTATGGTATAACTCAACGCCTTCATTGAGGACTTTATAATCATCTATGCAATCCAGAAAATGAAAATCATCTCTCTTCGGTGCGCGCTCATCCACCGCCCAGGTCTTAACGCGATGGGTTTCTGATAGCGCATAAAAAGGTGGCGTCTCAAGAAAGTCGATTTCCAGTGCGTTCTCATTTCTCGGTGCAAAAGGATCTCCCACTATATTTCCAGTCAAGCTCGGAGGTGTGCCCTTAAGTGAAAACAGTTCCTCCCCTTTTCGCCCTAGCTGAGGCAATGATTTCAGTAGTGCCCACGTATACGGCGACTGCGCGCGGTAGAAAATATCCTCCACCGTTCCAGTCTCTACAAACTCGCCTGCGTACATGACACTGACGCGATCCGCGATGTTTGCCACCACCCCTAAATCGTGGGTGATAAAAATCATACTCATGCCATATCGCGCTTTTAGATCCTTTAAAAGTTCGAGAATCTGTGCCTGTATCGTCACATCAAGCGCCGTCGTCGGCTCATCGCAAATGAGCACATCCGGTTTACAAGCGATGGCGTTTGCAATAACCACGCGTTGTCGCATGCCACCGCTAAACTCAAATGGATACTGGTTGAAGCGCACCTCAGGATCTGCGATGCCCACATCAGAAAGTAGCTTTATCGCAGCCTTCTTGGCGTCAGTAGCGCTCATGCCCTGATGCAGTTTTAGCACTTCCACAAGCTGTTTACCAATTTTCTTAAGTGGATTGAGTGACGTCATCGGATCTTGGAAAACAAAGGCCAATCTTTTGCCTCTAATGTCCAGCCAATCGCGCTTGTTGATCGACCTAAGATCTTGACCGGAAAACATGACTGAACCTTCCGTGATAGTTCCATTGGCGTCCAGCATTCCTGCGATCGCTTTCGTAAACACACTTTTTCCACTGCCACTTTCTCCGACAATAGCGTGCACTTCATTTTGATTCAGATCAAAATCCACACCGCGCACTACATGGAGTGTTTTTCCTCTAAGTTCAAATGCCACACTCATATTTTTAATTTCAAGTATTTTACTCATAATTCTTTGGCTCGCTTACATCTCATAGTTTATTTCCAAGCAGGTAGAATGAAACTGTTATGAACGATAAAATCAGCGTCGGATAAAACAGCTGGGATGGATACGCCTGGAACGATGATATTCCAGCCTGTACTAAAGTTCCAAGTGAAATGGTGCTTTGTGGTAACCCCAGTCCGATATACCCGAGAAACACTTCAGAGCCTATCGTGTAAGGCACTGTAATGGCCGTTTCAAGTATAATGATGCTCACTAGAAACGGAAGAATATTCTTGCCCATGATGGTTCTCGTATTCGTTCCAAGTGATCTTGAAGCGATGTTGTACTCTGCATCTCGTATCGTCAAAACCTTGTTTCGAATGAATCGAGCGACACTGATCCATCCAGTAAGGCATAGTCCGATGACGATGGTTGAAAAGCCCGGTGACAAAAGATAGGATAAAAGGATCAAGATGATGGTCCTTGGAATATTTGAGATAATATTGTAAAGCTCTGTCATAAAACGATCCGCTTGTCTCACGTAACCCCAGAATAAGCCCGCAAGAATTCCAAAAAACATATCGATACTTCCTACGGTAAGGCTAAGAAGGAGCGATGTCCTCACACCATACCAAGTTCTTGCAAAAATATCACGCCCCAAGTTATCTGTTCCAAAAAGATGCTCCGCACTAGGAGGCTTGTTCCAATCTAGAATCATTTTTGATTTGGCATACGGATCCGTATCCGATAACCACGTGTAAAAGAAAGTAAAGAGCAGTAATCCCACAACACTGACCGTTAAGATCACTGCCATTTTACTTCTGAAAAACTTTTTAAAAGTCTCATGCCAGTAAGAATAGACGTTTTCTGCATCCACATGAAACTCTTCAATTGTTCTGTTGGCATACTGAAATAAATTTCTGTTTTCCATGCTATGCCTCCTTTGACAATTTGATTCTTGGGTCAATTAGTGTCATTAATATGTCACCCAGCATGATACCCACCACACCCAATACCGAGAATATCAACACCAATACCTGCACTAAGTTGTTGTCCTGTCTTTGTATCGCGGTTACCAGAAGTCTGCCCATTCCAGGAATCCCATATAGATTCTCCACCACTAAGAAGCCTGCAATCGTAAGAAGAATTTCCACAGGGATACGCTGTGCGATAGGGGTTATGGCATTTCTGAAGATATGGCCGTAGAAATTCCGCGTATCGCTGATGCCTTTGCTGGTATTGAAGCGTACGTAATCCTTGGATTTCTCGTCCACCATAAACCGTCTGATCCAAATCGCGTAATTGGCACTGCTGACAACCGCAATCGAGAGTACCGGTAAGAACCAAGTTCTCGCATCCGTCTCAACAAACTGCGTCGGCAACCCTAGCCAATCGGTTACGAAAATCTGAATCATGAACAGATAAATCAGGTTTGGAACACTTCTGACAAACACCACGTAAAACGTGCCGATCATGTCGATGACCGTATTTTTGTATTGTGCCATTAAGGTCCCAAGGACGATGCCCATAATCACGCTCAGAAAAACGCCTGCCAAACCAAAGGAAATGGAGTATCCTGCCTTTTCACTGATGATGCTGGCAACCGGAGTGCCGGGAGACACCGTAATGGAGTCTCCCAAATCCCCTTTAAATGTGTTTACGACAAATTTTCCATAATTGATGACTACATTTCCTTTAACGCCGATTTCCTCGAGATACATCTCTCTTTGTGTTGCACTGAGACGCTCGTAGTCATTTCTTGTAAAGTAGCCTGTCGTCGGCATCAACCGGAGCAGTGCGAAAATCAGAAAGGATACGATAAACACTGTCACGACTGAATGAATCATCCTCTTTGATAAATATCTAATCATTATTAAAAGCCCGCATTCTCTTTCATTTGCATATATTCATCCGCTGTCAGGATGTGGTCAAGCTTCGACATCCCTTTATACTTGAAGCGTGTAATACCAAATCCACCATAAGGTGTTGTGAACTGGTCGGTTCTGCTCATCGAGTAACCACCACCTGCCGCTTTGAAAGGTATTGTGTAAACTTTGCTAAGGTAATAAGCTTCCGCTTCACTGAATAGCTCGTAACGTTTGTTTAAGTCATTTTCAGCAAGTGCAGCGTCAACCATGGCATCAAACGTCGCATCTGAATAACGACCGTCATTGATTGCGCCATTTGTTACTAAACGCCCAAGTTGAGCGGATGGATCCGCGTATTTAAATGAGAACGAATCGTATACAATATCGAAGAAACCAGGCATAACGACGTCGTCGTACTTAGAGTTGCTGAACTGTGCAAGTACGACATCTACGACATCTGTACCAAATGTTTCTTCTAATGTGAGTTCAAAAAGCTCTGCCATCATGATGTTGTCAGCGTCCATTGAATCGACAAATGTAATCGTAATCGGAAGCATACCATCAACATCGTATGATGCGATTGGACTCATATTGACTTTACCCGCTTCTACCCCTTTGATTTTTCCATCAGGTGCAATGGCAGCAATGGCTTTATCCATGTACGATTTAGCAAGTTCAGGATCATAGGTACCTGCTTCAGCTTCCTTGTACGGTTTAAGTGCTGGATAGCTTGTGTAGTCTTCGCCGTCATTATCAAATACGACGCCGTATGGTGTTATTGTGTTAACGAGGTTGTTAGCTGGATTATATGCATCAA
>DMYC01000080.1 GCA_003482695.1 Clostridiales bacterium UBA8960 | reverse complement strand
CAATGCACCCGTCACATAAGCTTTTGCCTGCCCGACCGCATCAGGAATTGACATTTTCTGAGAAATTGCACATGCGATTGCTGTGGACAAAGTGCATCCTGTACCATGTGTATTTTCATTCGAAAGTCTTCTTTGATTGAACCAAAGCGCCATACCTTTATAATATAGCAAATCGTCACTACCTTTAAGCAAATGCCCGCCTTTTATGAGGATGTGTCCATGGTAGAATCGCTCAATTTCCATAGCGGCAGATATCATGTCCGCTTTGCTGCTTATCTTAATGCCCGATAAAATTTCTGCTTCGGGTATATTGGGTGTGATAATCGTCGCGAAACGTAAAAGCTTTGATTTCAGCACATCAAGCGCATCATCTGAAAGAAGTTTGCTTCCACTTGTGGCAACCATCACGGGATCTAGAATAACGGGAACAGACGTACCATTTGAACGATAATCACTTAGACGATTCGCAATTGCATCGATTATTTCTGGATTGGCAACCATGCCGATTTTAATCGCCTCTGGAACAATATCGCTAAAAATGGCATCCATCTGCTTTAAGACAAATGCGGGTGGTGTTTCATGCACGGCGTTCACACCTAACGTATTTTGAGCAGTAAGCGCAGTAATCACACTCATTCCATACAAACCATGTGCCTCGATCGTTTTCAGGTCTGCTTGGATACCGGCACCTCCGCTGCAATCGGAACCCGCAATAGTGAGTACCGATTTCGGATGCGTGGTGATTAACCCCAAAGCGCTCTTGACGCGACTTAGCAGTTTTGTCGTAGCATTCTTAATGTCATCTGCTCCAAAAATGGCGGAAATGACAGAGATTCCTGCAATACCAGTATCTGAGAGTTCGTCAACATTTTCAAAGTTAATGCCGCCAATCGCTACAACAGGGATGGAAACAGCCTTTGCGATTTGCTTGAGTGTCAGTTTAGAGACATTTTCAACTTGCATTTTGCTTTGAGTTTCGAAGATGGCGCCTACGCCTAAATAATTCGCGCCGCCCAATTCCGCTTCTATTGCTTCGGCGACAGTATTCACAGATACGCCAATTATGACGCTGTTGCCCAGTTCTCGCCTAGCCTCGTTTAATGTCGTGTCGGATTGTCCAATATGGACCCCTGCCGCATTTACAGCTTTCGCCACAGTGACATTGTCATTGATTATAAGTGGGATGTTGTAAGAGTCTGTCACACGTTTTATGGACAAAGCCGCCTCGATAAAATCGGCTGTGCTTAAGTGTTTTTCCCTTAGCTGGACAAGCGTAGCGCCACCCATTATGGCTTCTTCCACTTGTCTTTCCAAAGTCATGTTTTGACATGCCCATGTGCGATCCGTCACGGCATAGAGCGTATATTTCAAACGCTCAATCTGCTTAAACATCATACGCGTTCTCCTTTAAACCCTTTAATGCAATCATCTGCAGTTAATGTGCCGATGAAATCGATGAGCCGTGATTTCATGGAACCTGTACCAAGTGCATCTTTAACGCATGATTCCCATGCTTTCTCACCACTAAGCCCCATTAGACATACAGCTGAAACCACGGATTCCAGCATTTGCTTTTGGTTTGCTGCAACAAAAGCGCCTATTAGGCTCGTGAGCATGCATCCAGTTCCAGTAATTTGGCGCATTTTTTCATGGCCATTTCGTATGACATATGCCACCTCGCCATCTGTGACAATATCGATGGCACCAGTTATTGCGATTATGGCGTCAAATTTTTTTGACATTTCCTTAGCCATTTTTATTCCCTCATCCAAGTTATCTTCTGTGATGGTTTCGAGGGCATTGGCATCTACCCCTTTTGTTCCGCTGCTGCCTGTAAATAACGCCTTAAGTTCAGAAATATTGCCTCTTATGACACTTGAGTTAAAAGATGCAAGCAGTTGTTTTGCCGTTTCTGTTCGAAGTTTTGAAGCGCCTGCACCTACTGGATCTAGAACAATTGGGTTTCCGATTTCAAACGATTTTTTGCCCGCTTCCACCATGGAAGCGATGGTCCTTTCGCAAAGTGTGCCAATATTGATGACGAGCGCATTACAGATGGATGTGATTTCAGCGACTTCAGCGATGTCATCTGACATGATCGGCGAAGCATTTGCTGCGAGCAGTATATTGGCACAGTCATTGACCGTCACGTAATTGGTGATGTTATGCACCAGAGGGTGTTTTTTCCTTACATTTTCCATAGTCTCATTAATGAATGAATAACTCATATCGTCCTCCTAAATATTTTATTGACACTTAGTGTCACAATTGAGATGATGCACATCGTTGGAAGGCTTACACCAATTGGCCATGATAAAGCCATCAAAGCGCGATACAAAATGACGCCAAATACCCATATGGCGAAATTATGTGCCATGCCATCCAATTTGCGTTTGCCAAGTATAAAATAATCGGTCAGCAGTATAGCGAACAGAGGACCAAACGCGGATCCTATTAGATAAAGAAATTGCTCATAGTAACCAGTCGGGACGGTTATCGCTAAAATAGTGCCGATTAGACAAACCACGAGAGATACAACTTTTGCATTTGACTTTTTCAGAACGTTAAAACTTATGGCAGCAGAATAAACATCTAAGAAAGTGGTCGTCACTGTGGAAAAAAGGACTATGACGAGTGCAGCGACCGGTAGTCCCGCGACGATGAGTATGGTTGCGATGTCACTGGTTCCCGCATAAAGTGCTGCACCTAATCCGATCATGTACATAAATGTGCTGCCGATGAAGTATCCAAGCGCACTAAAAATCGGACCACGAACTCGGTGTTTCGAAAATCTGGTATAATCCGATATCAATGGCAACCAAGACAAAGGCATGACAATACTTAGTTCAAGTGCGACGCCAAACGGCATTCCCCCGGTGGATGCAATACGGGTCGCGCCTTCCCCACCAACAGATGTAAACGCGATAACGCCCAAAATGACGCTTACGATAAATAGGCTGATAACGGCGATGAGATTTAACCACTTCATCCGATTAAACCCGATGGAAATCCAAATGCCTATGAGCCCTGAAATAAGGAGGCAAAAAACGGTAAGATTGGTGTAGCCAAACCATGAAAGCGTAACTGCACCAAGTGCAGATGCACCACTTGCGATCATTACGCCTGTCCATCCAATTAACTGTACGATGTTAAGCGTCGCGAAAAAAGGCGCACCCACCCTGCCAAAACTCAACTGTGTTGTTTCGATGGAAGGTTTTTTCAAATCGCTCCCAATTTTACCTGCCCCATAAAACAATATGCCCCCGATTAAATGGCCTATCACGATGGCGATTAGACCTTCTTTAAGGCCAAGTGGTGCGATTAAAGCACCTGTCAGAATCTCAGCGAGCGATACAGCCGCTCCAAACCATAGCACACTGAGATTAAATGAAGAAAGAGATTCACTGCTTTTCATATTGCCTCCTTGAATGTCTAATAGACTGATGGGCTTATGAATGGCTGAGAATCTCTTAATGTTTTTTCCGCTTACAAATGATTTTGCATATAAAAAGGGCTGCATCCCATAAACGGTGCAACCCTAAAAATCAAAATCTTTCGTGGTTCCCTACGTTGGCATTATCCAAATCAGGTACGGTCGAAACTTGTAGTTTCCTCTCAGCCCATTCATGAGCTCCCGAAATATTCAGTTCGGCTAATTATAGCACTATATTTAAGTTAAAGCAATCCTAAAACCAATTGCATGTTTTTTAATCAAATGGGTATTCATACTTTCGAGGTGAGAAAAATATGACAAAATCATTTAAGGCATTGACTCAAGAAGCGTATGACGCACTAAAACCATACTATTCAAAATACATCTCCGAAATACATGATTTGAACTTAACCAATTTATTGATTTGGCGAGGCAAGCATGAAATCCATTACTATGAGTCAGATGGATACCTTTGGTTTGTTTATCAGCCGCGCAACCCCTTCAACATGATGTTCTCTGAACCCATTGGTGATTATCACGATCTTGAAGCATTGAAACAGGCTACGTTAAACTGGCATAAGTACTGTGTGGCGCATGATTTACCCCTTAAGCTGAGACATATCGGCGATTATTTTAAGCAAGTTTTAACGGATTTAGATCTTATACAGTCGATTGAACCAATTCATGATGACTTCGATTACGTCTATGAATCTATTGACCTTGCCAATCTAACAGGCAACAAGTTTCACAAAAAGAAAAACCATCTCAATCAATTCATGAAGCGATATGAGGGACAATATGAAGTGGCTGAAATAAGTGAATCAAATGCTGAAGATGCATTAGCCGCCGCCAGGAATTGGTGCATCTCGTACGGCTGTGGAGACACACCTGATTTGTGTCATGAATACCATGGTATACATGAAATATTGACCAACTGGAACCTTTATGCCAATAGAGGGCTTGAAGGCGTCCTCATTTTCGTCGAGAAAGAACCCATTGCACTTACATTTGGCGAAATGATTCAAAACGATACATTTTTAGTGCATATTGAAAAAGCGGATTCTAATATACAAAGTGCCTATACAGCGATCAATCATGCGATGGCCAATCGGATATATAACCGCTGTCTTTACGTAAACCGTGAACAGGATATGGGTATCGAAGGCATTCGAAAAGCAAAATCATCTTATCACCCACATCATTTGGTTGCAAAATACGACTGCATGATAAAAAAAAGTCAACACTGATCTCAGAGTGTTGACTTTCCTAATATTTTTTTAGCTTCTGTCAGCAATGTCGCATCTCGGATCGCAATAAAACGCGGCATGTAAAGATTGCCTTTATATTCCCCCGTTTTATCGATCGCATGGTCAATGGTCGTCCAAACCACTTCAAAACCCAGACTTTTCTCAAGATCAGTCATCTTTGGTTCCATGAGAGGGCTTATGACATGACATAAAAAAGCATATGAGAATTGTAATTGCTGGAAATAATCTCGATATTCCACGATAATGCCAACCGGGTTAATAACTTCGATCTCGGCACCAACTTCTTCTCTTAACTCTCGCTTTAAAGCCGTGAGCACGTCTTCATTTTCTTCGATGCCCCCACCTGGCAATTTATAGTAACCCTCCTTGGCAACATGCAAAAGTGCCACTTTTCCGTGGGCATCTATCAAAATGGCCCTTGCGGATTTTCTGACTTCATACTTCACCTCTGGTATTTCATCAAAGCTTTGATTCGAGGTGAGTCCAAGATCGCCATGATGAATTTCTCTTATGAGTTTCATCGGAAAGAATGAACGATTATGATAATGGAGCGGTTCAAGCATACTTATCATGCTTCCATCGGGCGGTGACAATGCCATCTTGCATATTGGATTTCCAAGTTTGTCATAAAGACCGTTCTCAATTTCAAGAAAACCGAATTTCTTATATACATTTCTCGCAGCCAAACCGGGGGCATAGTCTTCTCTATAGGTTTCAACTGTGATTTCTCTGCTTCTATCAAGTTCATCAAGCGCGGTTCTAAGTAATTTCGTGCCAACCCCTTTTCCCTGATGCATTTCATATACACCAAACCAGGTTATGCGATTATGTGTTCTTGAAAAACCGATTATTCCCATGCAGCTGCTGGTCGCCAAATCGATTGCGATGAGCGCTTCATTTTTTGCGATTTTGGATTTTACATAGTCCAAAAATTCAGGATCTCTTGACATATCAGGCGCTCTGAATATTGGCGCAACATCATCCGCCAAATTAAGCCATGAAGCCAAATCAGATTGTATCACATACCGAATCAACATAACACACCTCTTCATAAATGTAAATCACGACGTGGATAGATATAAAACGTGCCTACGAACGAAGCAATAATAACGCATAAAGAAATGATGACATAAGTGAGATCGAGATGGCCATTTGCAATCAAGTCTTTTGCCTCGAAATATTTAAAAGGCGTAAAGATCTTAAGAAACTCAATTTTATCACTCAATGTGGTCAAAATGCTTAGAAAATATAGAAACACCAACAGCGATGCAGAGATTTTTCCTGAACTTTTATAACGCCTAAGTATACTTGCGAGGAGCATGCCTATGCTTAAAAAAAGCATCATGGAAAAAAACATCGATTGCGTCATCAGCCACATAAAATCGTAAAAAAGTGCATCGAGTGCGTAAGGACGCATCGAGATAATCGTCGCACTGATGACGACTAAAATAAGAATAAGGCAATTGATCAGTGAAGCCATTATTTTGGATAGGATGATACGCTCTCTGGAAATCGGCATGACCATTAAATATTCAGCGGTCTTATCGCGTTCTTCTTTGGATATGATATTGGTGCCAAGCAGAATCGCAAACACGCTTGCCATTAAATAAAAGTAAAGTGAAACGACACTGACATAGCCAACCGCAGTCGTTAAATTGGCAGAATCCATAGAAAAGGCTTTCATGAGGGATTCAGGCATCGCATTCATAATGTCCAAAATTTCTGGATTATCATAATAAGCCGAAAACTCAGAAGTCATCATAAAAATTAGCGCCACAAATATGACGGACCATATGATCAATGATTTTAGGTTTGCTTTTAGTTCCCATTTAAGAATATGCATAATGCCTCCCTAAAGTGAATGTATGTTGCGTCTGCCGTATAGAAAAACAGTTGTGCCAATAGAGACCAGAACAATCACAAAGCTCATGAAAAGCAAAGGGGTTTTAAGCGATCCATTTTCAAGGATATAGACAGGATCAAAATAATAATAAGGCGACAACCAGCCCAGCAAATCACCACCAACAATGGCCCGAACCGTGTTTAGAATGTATGTGCCAAAAGCAAATGCAAGCGAAAAAGAAAGCACGTTCCTGATGCGTTTAAGCATAACAGAGACCAACATGCCCACAGTAAAGAAAAGCATTTGAAAGATGACGATCGTCGACAACAGCAAAACAATGTAACGGAGTTCATATGGATTGCCATTTCTAAAGAGTTCAATTCCAGAAATAGCAGCAGCCCATGTTAAGAAATTCGTAAGGGATAGCGCTAAAAAAGCGGCAACACATTTTGCAGACAATATCTCATGTCTCGACACCGGCTTTGACATTAAATAATCGGCGGTGAACTCCCGCTCTTCCACGGATAATACCGAAAAACCATAATTTGCCGCTTGAACGGCCAATAAAAGTTGAGTGAAAGCAAATGTGAAAGAAAAATAACCGAGTACAGAAGCCATAGACAATCCAGAACTCATACCAAATGCTTTGAGCAAAGCTTCAGGATAATTCGATATGAGTTTATCAATAAGTGCAACATCAGAACTGAAGGTCGGATAAAAAACCATCATGGAATAAATCATCGCAAATATAGATAAACTCCAAATCAATATTGATTTTATATAAGATTTAAACTCATATCTAAATATATTCACCATGCTTTCACCTACTTGTAATAATGCATAAAAATTTCTTCCAAAGTGGGTTCTTCGATCATCACATCAAGCAAATTGTGTGTCCCAATAACGCTTAAAATTTGATTGATGTCGCCTTTAAAGAAAAATTTAACGGTGTTGTCGCCATTGGTCGTCTGTTCGATGTTTGTGACGCCTTCGATCGAAAAGTCATCCATAATCAAGTTTGAACCTTTCAGGGTTATTTTCTTGTAGTTCGCCCCACTAAGGGATTTGACATCATCGATCTTAATGATATGCCCTTCCTTAATGATGGCAACGCGGCTGCAAAGTGCTTGAACTTCAGCTAAAATGTGAGAAGAGAAAAAAACGGTTGCGCCATTCTTGTTTTCATTTTCTATGATGTCAAAGAATTTCTTCTGCATTAAAGGATCAAGTCCGCTTGTGGGTTCATCCAGTACGATGAGTTTTGGAGAATGCAACAAGCCCTGTACGATGCCCACTTTTTTCTTGTTGCCATAGGACAAATCTTCTATGCGCTTGTTTAAATCGAGTGCCATGATTTCAGCCAGTTCATTCATGCGATGGGTGCAGTCTTTTTCATAAAACCCAGCTGTATATTTAAGCAACTCATGGACTTTCATTTTATCATAGTAAAAGACTTCAGAAGGTAAATAGCCGACATCTCGTCTGATTTTAGGTCCATTTTTCACACAATCCATTCCAAATATTTGTGCACTGCCGCTCGTCGGAAAAATTAGTCCCATCAAAGTGCGGATTGTGGTGGATTTACCAGCGCCATTTGGGCCGATAAAACCGTAAATTTCCCCTTCTTTGACCTGTAACGTCACATTTTCTATGCCACGTGCTTTACCATAATATTTAGTTAAGTCTTGTGTCTCGATAACATTCATAATAACCCCTTATCATCTAAATTTTCTGAAACGTGTCAAATCGTCTTGAATCGTGGACAAAATCGCCTCAACTGAACCCGAAATTTTGGTGACCGGAACATCCATGTGGTTATGAAAGAGCCGTAAACCATCATCAATGACATAATAAAGGTCAAAGCCAACGGGAATATCCATATGAGAAAAACCTGCAAAAAACACTTGATTTGAGCCATACACAAGGTGCGTTACATCGTCACATTCCGGGTTAAATGCTGCAATTGTGTTATTGAGTTCACCTAAATGGTTTATGATGATTCTCACCTGACCCTCTGATTCACCCAAAACGGCTACTTTGGTGATGAAGTCTGAATAGACGATCGGGTTTAAGAAATGCCTATTCTCAAAAAGGCTCTCACGAATTTGAGTACCTGATATCGAGATGGCATATCGGCCCAAATCGACGACAACATTTTTGCAGTTAAGCGCTTTGCTCATTCGAAAGCCATAGGCTTCACTTGAATAGAAAGCGTCAATCGAGACACCTTCTATCAATGACAAGACATAATCTTCGTGTTTTTGTTGGATTTCTTCAGTCCAACCAACATCCTTAGGTACATCTTTTGCTTCTATAACGATGACCTCGGGATAGATTTTTTTGAGCCAAGCCGCTCTTAAACTCAACGGGATATTTATAAGATTAGGTGCATCGTATACGATGACATATAATTCATCCATTTCGCTTAACGCGTGTTCAATCAATTTTTGATGGCCCTTATGAAGTGGTGCAAACTTTCCGATTGTTAAACCTCTTTTCAATTTCTTTACCGCCTTATATTAGTCTATTGGGTCAATTTGATGATCTTTAAGATACGCATCCAGAATCGAATTGGCAATTTCGACAGCATCTGTTCTGACATAAGCGGGTGCAATTATGAGCGTTCCGTCACCACTATACCAATTGCCTATTAAAATGGCAACTTTTGAAATGTCCTTATCGAAATAAATTTGTCCCATGTTCTCTTCTTTTCCATTTTCGAGTTTTATGATTTTTTGCTTTCCAATGTTGTATTCTTCACCTCTAATATACATTTTTCCATTAAAGTGGTATCCAGTAACCAAGTTTTTGTTTATGGTACCCTGGAGCCTGATTTCCATCGATTCAACATCGGAAGGCATGTCAGGTTTAATGGACAAACCTGTCATCATATGATTGATTTGCTTGCTCTCGCTTGAGGAAAGCACATACCCGATGGCGCCGATGATCAAAACGATAATCAACAGTCTATTCAGTTTGATCGCAGTTTTAAAGTCGTACATCGCATGATCACCTCATTTGATTAAATACCCATATATTGAATCGACTATCAAAAATAGTGATTTTGACATACTAATGGTGAATATAAAATTAACTTTTAAAAAAATCACCAAAAAAACGCTGAATTTTCGTATAATATAACAAGTAAGCGAGGTGGTTGAAATGCTATATAAAGGAATCATAGTTGAAATAAGTAAAACATACATGGTTGTCATGGATGACGACACGAGATATGTTAAAATTAATAGAAAATCAAATCATGAATTGGGTCAAAAAATTTATTTTACAGATAAAGATCGATTTGTGAATGCTCAAATATCGTTCTTCACTGCCTTTAAGTACAAACA
>DMYC01000143.1 GCA_003482695.1 Clostridiales bacterium UBA8960 | reverse complement strand
TTCTTTAGCAATCGCAAACACATGCGCACCTCTTGCTTTGACGTCTTTGATATTGGAAAGCATCTTATCATACAATCTGTTTTGGGCAGCAATCGCAACGATAAAGGTATCATCCTCAATCAAAGCAATCGTTCCATGCTTAAGTTCACCTGCTGCAATCGCAAAACTGTTGATGTATGAAATTTCTTTAAGTTTCAAAGAAGCTTCATATGCAATGTCACAATCAAGACCTCTTCCCATGAAGAACACCTTCTCGTTGTTAAACTGCGCAGCGGCAAGCTTCTGAATCTCAGGGCTTTTTGCAAGCACTTTTTCAATTTTTTCAGGCATCTCCTTAAGGGCACTTAGTACTTCACGATATTTAGCTTCATCGAGTTTGCCATTAAGTCGTCCCATATACAGTGCCAAAATATAAAAAGCTGTCAACTGTGTCGTATACGCTTTTGTCGAAGCGACACCGATTTCCGGCCCAGCCCATGTGTAAAGCAAATCATCCGATTCACGTGCCACAGAACTTCCAACCACATTGACGATGCTCAGCACACGAGCGCCTTTTCTCTTCGCTTCACGTAGCGATTGAAGTGTATCAAGCGTTTCCCCTGATTGAGAGACAGCGATAAACAGTGTGTTTTCATCGATGAATGGGTCTCTGTATCTGAATTCAGATGCCACATCACACTCCACAGGAATTTTAGCAAAGCCTTCTATCGCACGTCTGCCGATTAGACCGGCATGATACGCTGTACCGCAAGCGACAATATAAACCTTATTGATTTTTTCCAGGATTTCTTTGCTTAAGTTCACACCCTCAAGCACAACTTCATCTTTCGCATTTAACCTTCTAAGCAAAGTCTCCCTTACCCCTTTTGGTTGCTCAAAAATCTCTTTGAGTGTAAAATGCTCAAAGCCCTCTTTCTCTGCTGAGTCGATGTCCCAAGTCACTTCATAGATTTCTCTCTTGACGGGTTGCTTTAAACTGTTGTAGATTTTCACTTCGTCCTTACTCAGGTCAACAAATTCATCATTTTCGATCAGCAACATGTTTCTTGTGTATTTAAGAAGTGCAGGTATATCAGACGCAATAAAATTCTCGTTTTTACCTAGTCCAACGATCAGTGGGCTATCTTTTCTGACAGCAATCAATCGATTGGGTTCATCTTTAGCGATGACGCCGATCGCGTAAGCGCCTTCCATGCGATCAACAGCTTTATAAACCGCATCGAGCAAATCACCATCATAGTAAAAATCGATCAAATGTGCAATGACCTCTGAATCTGTTTCTGATTTAAAACACACGTTTTTATCATGGATTAACCATTCCTTGATTTCCATGTAATTTTCTATGATGCCATTATGAATCACTGCGATGGTATCATTTGAATTGGTGTGCGGATGTGCATTGACATCGGATGGTGCACCGTGTGTTGCCCAGCGCGTGTGACCGATGCCCACGACGCTATCTGTCTCAACATCGATAATTGCTTCAAGATTTTTAAGTCTTCCTTTTGCCTTGAATACTTTTATTTGCTCGTTGACATTCACAGCGATTCCAGCTGAGTCATATCCTCTATACTCTAATTTTGATAAACCTTCGATTAAATACGGGACTGCTTTATTATTTCCTACATATCCAACGATTCCACACATTGTTTTCTCCTCTATTTTGTATTATTCGGTTTCAAAAAATAAAAAAACACCCTATCCAGGTGTCGCATTTTGACGCACTTATAGCCTTGTATCAACCTGCCATTTTTGTTCCACAAATCGCTTCATGGTTTTGTATGACATTTCCGGTGTTGATCTCACCGTGGGGCACCCGCCGAATTTTCGATTAACCCCACCCTCGTCAACTGCAATGCAGTTCTGGCGCTTCTATTCAGTTTTGATAATCCATCATAACCACCTCCGTATGATAATTATAGCACAATCAATTCCTTTGTAAAACCAAATTTTTTAGGGATCGCCTTACGATCATGTTAGGCGATCCCTTTAGTATCAGTCAATGTGCCAATGCTTTGCACGTTCCACCGCACGTCTCCAGCCTTCATATAGACGCATACGCGTTTCATCTTCAAAACTCGGCAAAAATTCTTTCTCGATTAGAAATTGCGTTTTTAAAGACTCGATACTCTCCCAATAACCCACAGCCAAACCTGCTAAATATGCGGCGCCAAGGGCAGTTGTTTCTGTCACTTCTGGTCTTATGACAGACGTGCCTAAAATATCCGCCTGAAACTGCATCAAGAAATTGTTTGCCGTCGCGCCGCCATCCACTTTTAAACGCCTCAACTTCAAATCCGAATCTTCTTCCATAGCCTCTAAAACATCTCGGGTCTGATATGCGAGCGATTCTAAAGTGGCACGTATCACATGGTTCTTGTTTACCCCACGCGTCAATCCCACAAGCGCACCCCTTGCATACATATCCCAATAGGGTGCCCCAAGTCCGGCAAAAGCGGGTACAAAATATACGCCATTCGTGTCCAAAACCTTGCTTGCAAAGTACTCCGATTCTTCAGCAGTGCTTATGAGTTGCATCTCATCTCTAAGCCACTGAACCGCTGCACCAGCTATGAATATCGAACCTTCCAGCGCATAGGTGACTTTACCATCAAGCCCCCATGCAATCGTGGTGATGAGTCCATTTTTTGACGGGACCCTTTTTTCTCCCGTATTCATAAGCAAGAAGCAACCTGTTCCATACGTGTTCTTCGCAGATCCTGGGAGAAAGCACGCTTGTCCAAAAAGAGCCGCTTGTTGATCACCGGCGACACCTGCGATGGGAATCCTTGCACCGCCAAAGGTTTGAGAATCTGTATATCCAAAGATGTTTGATGACGGTTGTACATTTGGAAGCATTGATTTGGGAATCCCTAAAATATCAAGGATGCGCTCATCCCAAGTCAAACGGTCTATATTGTATAGCATCGTCCGCGATGCATTTGAATAATCTGTTGCATGAACCTCGCCTCGTGTCAGATTCCATATAAGCCAACTGTCGATATTGCCAAACAGCAAATGCCCCGCCTCGGCGTCTTCTTTTGCACCAGGGACATTCTCGAGGATCCATTTCAGCTTCGTCCCTGAAAAATAGGCATCGATAACCAGACCAGTGGCTTCTTTAATCATGCTTTCATGTCCATCTGTAATCAATCGTTCACATAATTCTGAAGTCCGTCTACACTGCCAAACAATGGCGTTGTAAACCGGTTTTCCCGTTCTTTTATCCCAGACCACCGTCGTCTCTCTTTGATTCGTTATGCCGATAGCCGCAATTTCACTTGGTTTGACTCCCGCTGATTCAAGGACTTCTCGAGCGACCCCCGATTGTGTGCCCCAGATTTCCATTGGGTCATGTTCCACCCATCCAGCTTTTGGATAGATTTGCGAAAACTCTTTTTGTGCCATCTTGACTATTTTTCCAGCATGGTTGAATAGGATTGCTCTCGAACTCGTTGTCCCTTGATCGAGTGCTAAAATATACTTTGACTGAGACATTGACTTACCTCCGAATTGTCTTTTTATGGGAGTTTCGGTAGTACTTTCTTGATAAACAAAGTCAGTTCTTGCATAAGATCGAGTTCTTCTTGAGGTTTATTGTTTTCCAGATTGACAACCCTTAGTATCGGCCTAGTCGGCGAACTCGTGTTGGTCTTCACCACGATTCCCACCTGTTTATTGCTGAGTTCCACAAGTGTTCCTGGCGGATAGACATCGATCACTTGAAGAAGAGATGTAAACACATCTTGATCAAGCTTGACTGGCGTTGCACTTCTAAGAATCTCAAGTGCCGTGTCTACTGAAATTCTATTGTTGTACGTTCTATCTGACACAATCGCACTAAATATGTCGCAAACTGTGGCGATTCTAACGAGCATCGGAATTTGATCGCCTGTGAAACCGTTTGGATATCCTGTTCCATCCAGTTTCTCATGATGCAATAACACAATTTGCCTTGATAGCGACGACAACCCTACCAGATCTTTAAGTATGGCATAACTGTAATCGACATGACGTTTTACTTCATCAAATTCATGTGCTTCGAGCTTGCCTTTTTTATTTAAGACATCATCGGGAACTCTCGATTTTCCAACATCTGCAAGAATTGCACCCATTCCCAGTTTTAAAAGTTTTTCGCGATCCAAACCCATTTTTCGTCCAATAAGCAAAGAGAGGATCATCACTTCAACCGAGTGGTTATAATGGTACATCTCCGCGCCCATAAGCTCTGTGCTATAATACCTTTGGTCATTTTTGCTGTAAATTTCTGTGATGATTTCATCAACAAGATCTTTCAGTTCTCTAATGGTCGATTCCCTAACGGGCTCAGTTTCCCGAGCTTCCTTTATTTTCTGGGATTCATAGATGCTTTTCATAATTGAAAAAGCCTGTAGCTTAATTTCATCAGAAATCATGGGCTCAAGCACAATCCCTTTAGATATTTCATCCTCAATGTATACATGTCGAATATCCGCAGCAATCAACTTCTTAATCAAGTTTTCAGTAAGGGATACCCCTTTGTTAATCAACATCGAAAGTTTCGAAACATAAATGGGTTTTGCTATGCTATTTCCAACTTCTGCGTCTGCAATACTAACCAATCTCATTACACGCCTCTTCTCTAATAATATTCCATGACCATTAACAACAATAAGTGCCTTATAGTTATGTAGTTGATTTTATGCTATGATGTCATTGATGACATAACGAAAGGATTACAATATGTATCATGCGATTCCCTATACTTTTGAAAAAGACCAGGCAATATATATCGATGTGAGAAGTGAATCGGAGTTCGAAAATGGCCACATTCCAGGCGCAATCAATCTACCGATTCTCTATGATGCTGAACGCCATGAAGTTGGCCTCATCTATAAGAATGCTTCAACGGATGAAGCGAAACGCATTGGTCTTAAATATGGGTCCGAAAAACTCCATATTTTTTATGATACCCTTTTTCAACTGAAAACTGAACACCCAAATAAAAAAATAATCTTTTATTGTGCAAGAGGTGGCTATCGAAGCCGATCGATCGCACTCCTTTTAAGAAGCATCGACGTTCCGGTCTTTTGGCTTCAAGGTGGCTATAAAGCCTACAGAACAGAAGTTTTAAGTCTGCTTAACAGGCCCGAGTCAGATTTCCCACATTTTATCGTGCTTAACGGTTTGACCGGTGTGGGAAAGACGCATGTACTTGAGTCTTTGAAGCGTGACGGACAGCCCGTTCTCGATCTTGAAGGTGCGGCTAATCACAAAGGTTCAAACTTAGGCACGATCGGAACAAATGAACGGCAAACCACCCAAAATTTTGAGAACCAAATCTACCAACAACTCATGCAAATTGACTCAAAATACTGTTTTGTGGAATCTGAAAGCCGCAGAATCGGTCAAGTCATGGTGCCTAAAAATCTGTTTATGAAAATGCAAAGCGGTACATTCATATTGCTTTTTGCCGATGAAGCAAAACGCGTCAATTGGCTTATCAATGATTACGTTGGTGCAGAGAACTTCGATGACGGCATAAGAACAGGGATGCCACGAATCAAACCATACATCGACCCTCAACTATATTCAGATCTCATGCAGGCTTTTGAACGATCAGATTATGAATACTTTACCAAAACTTTGTTGATCCGTCATTATGACCCACTTTATAAAAAAAGCATCGATTCGCATCGTCACGCCGAAAAGTTCGAAGTGGTCGATTACGATCAATGCTCAAATCAGATTCAAAATTGGTTAACTAGCACATTTCTTTCTCAATTAGATCAACCAAATCATTAGCAACGCTTTCAAGCTCTTCTTGATTTGCACCTTCAATCATCACTCGAACCAAAGGCTCTGTTCCAGAAGGCCTTATTAACACTCTACCTTTGCCATGGAACCTTTCCTCGATTGCTTTAATTTGATCGGATATCGCTTTGTTTTCACTAAAGCGGTATTTTTTTTCGTTGGATACCTGCGCGTTCTTCAGCACTTGAGGATAAACCGTCATCATCGAAGCCAATTCGGACAGTTTCAGTTTAGACTCTTTTAGGACTTTCAATAGTTGAACGGCTGTTAACAGGCCATCACCCGTTGTGTTGTGCTCAAGAAAAATAATGTGTCCTGATTGTTCACCACCAAGTGAGAACTGGTTGGCAAGCATGCTTTCAAGAACATATCGGTCACCTACTTGTGTTTTAACACTTCTCATATCATTTTCTTTAAGTGCGATGNNGGAGATTGCTCATCACTGTGGAAACGATGGTATTGTCTTTCAGTTTTCCCTTTTTAGCCAAATAGTGCCCACAGATCGCCATGATTTTATCGCCATCAACAAGTGCACCGTTTTCATCGACGGCCAATAAACGGTCTGCGTCTCCATCAAATGCCAAGCCAACATCAGCGCCAACGACTTTTACAAACTTTTTAAGATCGTCTAAATGAGTCGATCCGCAATTTTCGTTGATGTTCGTCCCATCGGGTTCATGATGAATTGTGTAGACTTTTGCATCCAGTGAATTCAGGGCAATGGGTGCGACTTCGGAAGCCGCTCCATTTGCACAATCAATTGCCACTTTTATTCCCTCAAAAGTGGTGCCCTCAAGTGTATCGACCACATACTTGATGTATTCCGATTCAGCTTCTTCATATTGCTTGACATGACCAAGTTGGATGCCTGTTGGATTATGTAGTTGTCTTTCTTCTGCAATACACGATTCAATTTCATCTTCAATGCTGTCAGACAACTTAAGCCCCTCTTCATTGAAAAATTTAATGCCATTAAATGCAACTGGATTATGTGAAGCAGAAATCATCACACCTGCATCTGCATTTAATGTCTTAACGAGCTTCGCAATGGCTGGCGTAGGTATCACACCGACTCTGACGACATCGCATCCAGTGGACAATATTCCCGATATCAACGCGTATTCCAGCAAATCACCAGAAATTCGCGTGTCTTTGCCAACGATTATTTTTGCTCTTTCTTTTCCTTTTGTGATGACATGTGCACCATATTTTCCAAGTGCCATTGCAAGCTCAATCGTCAACTCCATGTTTGCGATGCCTCTAACGCCATCCGTTCCAAATAGCCTTGCCATATATAAACTCCTTCATTTGCTTTATAATGTTTTTAAATTGTTTTCAGGGATGATGCGATTAATAATCGCCTCAATACTCATGAGTTCTAAATTTGTTTTTCTCTCTTCAGGATACTTCAAATAATATTCATCGATCAACATCTTGATTTGTTGTGCCTTTGATGTGTCAAACGACAAGTTTTCTAAACTCGCGGGATTCGTGAGATCCATCCTGTTTGGCGTCACCTTATCCGATAACAATGCTTTCATATAGCCAACGAGACAAACCGACTCCTTACAGGACTCACAGCCTTTACAAAGGTGGTCGACCGTTGCTTTTAAAACCATTCTGTAATTACGAAGGTCTTCTGCATGCTGTTTAAGTGAAGATATTTTAATCTCGTGTAGTTGTCTTTTGAAAATCAGCGCTCTAAAGATCGTAAGACCAACGATAATGCCCATAAGCAAAACAATAAATGTCATCCCCATACTGCGCACATAATCCGATGACAAGATCTTCGTAAGGCCAAACGTCATAAAAATCAAAAACGCCCCAATTCGAATAAACTGCTCTGGCACACGGTTACCAAGTCTAGATCCGATAAATATTCCAATTGAACTGACAACAACCATGCCAGATACCGTTCCAAGCAAAGTAAACGCAGGATAAACGGACTGAGTAGAAAGCGTCAAAGCCGTCAACTGCGTCTTATCTCCGAGTTCACCTAAAAAAAATGCCAATGCAACAGTGGCAATCGCACCAAATTTTTTGCCCGAAAGCTCATCTTCCTCATCTTCGGCGATGGACAGCGACAACAACCCAAAGGTTATGAACAACACACCGGCAACCAGCTGAAGTGCTTCAAACGGTAAAAACTGCATCAATACAGACCCAAGCATGATCGCAAGACCATGATTTAAAAAGGATCCAATTGAAACGCCGATCAGAATCTTTCCAATTGTGTATTGTGTTGCAAATGCCATCGCCATGATTTGTGTCTTGTCCCCCATTTCAGCGACAAAAATCAAGGTAAAGGCTTGAATGAAATCCAACATCACGTAATCCCCCAATTAAACTTTGCATTCTATTATCTCATATTTTTTATGTTGCTTCAATGACTATGTATACAAAAGGGGCGACCATAATGGTTCGCCCCTTCATATTATGCGCTTACCGCTTCAGCGCCACGTTTCATAGCTTCTTCGTTAATGGCCATCAAATGCGCTTTTGATTCTCCAAAGATTTTTTTAAGTGCCGTCATGACAGACTCTGTAGTGACGATCTTTGAAAGTTCTAAATATGCACCTAGCATAATCATGTTCGCCACTCTTGGGTTGCCAAGTTCAACTGCAATCTCATTAGCTGGAACATAATAAGCCGTAATATCAGTTCTACTTGCTTTTTTTTCAATAAGTGAGCTGTTTATGATCAAATTTCCACCCGCGACGATATCTTTCTCAAATTTATCTAGTGAAGGTAAATTCAAGACGATTGCAACGGTTGCATTGTCCGTGATAACGGGTGAGCCAATAGGACGCTCAGATACCATAACGCTACAATTCGCAGTCCCTCCACGCATTTCAGGACCATATGAAGGCAACCAAGAAACTTCCTTGCCTTCCAACATGCCCGCATATGAGATCAGTTGTCCCATAAGCATGACGCCTTGTCCACCAAAGCCCGCACAAATAATTCTTTCATTCAACATCTATTTTACCTCCCCTGGTCTTCTATAATTGCCCATTGGATAGTATGGAATCAAGTTATCTTGCAACCATTTGAGTGAATCGATTGGTGTCATGCCCCAGTTCGTTGGGCAAGTTGATAGAACTTCCACGATTGAAAATCCTTTTCCTTCCAATTGACATTTGAACGCTTCTTTGATCGCTTTTTTAGCTTTTCTGATGTTTCCAGGTGAGTCTACTGAAACACGTTCAACAAATGCGGCACCATCAATTGTCGCCAACATTTCTGAAACGCGAAGTGGCATACCCGAATGTTCAACTGTTCTACCATAAGGTGCAGTTGTTGCACGTTGACCAATAAGCGTCGTAGGTGCCATTTGTCCACCTGTCATGCCATAAATTGCGTTATTCACGAAAATCGTCGTGATTTTTTCACCTCTGTGTGCAACGTGAACGATTTCTGCAGTACCAATCGATGCTAAGTCCCCATCGCCTTGATACGTGAATACAACTTTGTCCGGCATAACACGTTTGATACCAGTTGCAACTGCAGGCGCTCTACCATGAGATGCCTCATGCATATCACAGTTGAAGTAATCATATGCAAGTACTGAACAACCCACTGGTGCAACGCCGATTGTTTCACCCAATACGTCTAGTTCTTCAAGCACTTCCGCCACAAGTTTATGAATAATGCCGTGTGTACAACCTGGACAATAGTGGGTTTCTTTATCTGTTAAGCCTTTAGATTTTTGAGCGACAATAGCCATTATTTTGCACCTCCAACCAATTCTATAATCTTGTTCATAACACCTTCTGGTGTTGGAACCATACCACCCGATCTACCATAGAAATGAACTGGCCATCTTCCGTTTGATGCAATTTTAATATCATCTACCATTTGGCCCATTGACATTTCAACCGATAAAAGTGATTTACATGTATCTGGAATCAAGTCAAAAGCTTTTTCTGGGAAAGGCCACAGTGTGATCGGTCTAATTAAACCGACATTGATGCCTTGTTCTTTCAATTCAATAATGGCGTTTCTCACGATACGCGACGTTGTGCCGTATGCTACAAGAACGATTTCAGCATTTTCAAGGTTATACGCTTCGTATTTCACTTCATTTGCTTTCATAGCATCGTATTTTGCTTGAAGTCTGATGTTGTGATCTTCAAGTTGTTGTGGCGCTAAGAACAGCGAATTGATGACATTCGGTTTTCTTTCACCTTTCGTGCCAGTTGTCGCCCAATCTTTTAGTGGCAATTCAAATCTAGATACACTTTCTCTAAACTCGATTGGCTCCATCATTTGACCAATCATGCCGTCGCCAACCATCATGACAGGGTTTCTATAATAATCTGCAGCATCAAATGCCTCTTGCATTAAATCAACCATTTCCTGAAGATTCGCCGGTGCATAAACCAATAGTTTATAGTCGCCATTACCACCACCACGCGTCACTTGGTTGTAATCGGATTGTGCAGGTTGAATGCCGCCTAATCCTGGACCGCCCCTAACGATATTTACGATAACACAAGGAAGTTCAGCTCCTGCGATATAAGTGATTCCCTCTTGTTTAAGTGCGATTCCAGGTGATGATGACGATGTCATAACACGAGCACCTGTACCAGCTGCACCATAAACCATATTGATCGCAGAAACTTCACTTTCAGCTTGAAGGAAAACGCCACCCACTCTAGGCAACTCTCTTGACATGTATTCCGGCAATTCATTTTGTGGGGTTATTGGATATCCAAAGAAGTATTTGCAACCCGCTTTAATCGCAGCTGCGCCAATAGCCTCATTTCCTTTCATAAGTACCTTAGCCATTAATATACCTCCCTAAAATCTTTCTACTGTGATGACTGAGTCAGGACACATAATCGCACAGTTTCCACAGCCAATACATTTATCCATTTCAAATACAGTCGCAGGATGACATCCTTTGATATTAATTTTAGATGTATCCATTTTTACAATGTTCACTGGGCAATTTGTCGTACAAAGTCCACAGCCCTTACAAATGTCTTCATTAAATGCAACTTTACCTTTAGCCACCTTTAACTCCTCCTATACTTAATCAAGTCCGCTGTCCGCTTCCTTACATCCAATCTTCACGCATGTACATCATAATAGGGAACAATTGTCCCTCTAAATCCATTGGCAATTGGCGGGTAACCTTTTCCAGTGCGCTGATGTACTTAATCGGAATATTCGTTGCTTCAGAAACTTCCATAGCCAGTTTTTGACCCTTTAATACCTCTTCGGTATCCGTATCCCTAAGTAAATGCGTATTGTTAATGAGTCCTGTTACTTTTGCACCTACAGTGTCTTCTATATTTCTAATGTGTGAAATCACACCTAGAACCTCTTGAGTTTGTTCCCTGTTTGCGTTCAAAACGAAAAACATGTCGTACTTACCGGGTTTAAGATATGCTGCAAACCTTGCGAGCACTCTTGCGCCTACTGAGTCTCCACCTACATCCAGAATCACCTGTTTAGATTCATCTTGAAGGGGTGCCAATATATTTGGGGAAACCATTGGCAAATCAAGATTGATATCATGACCACGTGCACCGGATATCACATGGATTCCATTTTCTTCGAGCATTGATGCTTTTTCTCTAGATCTAAAATAAGGATTGACGATATCCAAATCGCAAAGCGCTACGCCTGTAGTCTGCTTACTTAGTTCCATCGCATAGTTGACTGCGAATTCTGTTTTGCCGCTACCGTAATGCCCGATAAATACTCTTATTCTCGCATCCTTCGTTAAATCTAATGACATTTTTTCACCAATCCCTTTATACGTATAGTTGTGCGTCTTCTTCTTTTCTGAGTACGCGTAAACCGCCTTGAGCAAGTGCGCTCATTTCATCCTCTCCAGGATAAATGATGACTTCTGAAATAAATGCCACTCTTGATTGAATCCAGTTCGTGAGCATTTCTCCATAAGCAAGTCCACCTGTCAAAATGATTGCATCCACTTTGCCCTTTAAGACAGTTGCACAGCTGCCAATTTCCTTAGCCACCTGATAAGCCATCGCTTCAAAGATCAATTTTGCATTTTCATCGCCATTTTCAATCATCTTAACGACATCTCTACCATCGTTTGTTCCCAGATAAGCGACAAGGCCGCCTTTTCCCTTGATCATTTTTTTGATGTCAGCGTGAGTATAGTTACCAGAAAAACACAATTTTGCTAAATCGCCAATTGGCAAACCGCCTGTTCTCTCTGGTGAAAATGGCCCTTCTCCATCGAGAGCGTTGTTGACATCGATGACTCTTCCATTTTGATGCGCGCCAACAGAAATACCACCGCCAAGGTGAGCGACGATTAAATTAAGTGAATCGTATGGCTTACCCGTTTCTTTAGCGTATCTTCTCGCAACGGCCTTTTGATTGAGCGCATGAAAAATTGAAACGCGTGCGATTTCTGGCATACCAGAAATTCTAGCTACTTCTTGCATTTCGTCTACAACAACTGGATCGACGATAAATGCAGGAATATTCAATTGGTTTGCAATTTCATGTGCAATCATACCACCAAGGTTCGAAGCATGTTCACCCATTTGAGCTGCATGTAAATCTTCGACCATCTTGTCATTGACAGCATATGTGCCACCTTTGATAGGTTTGAGCAAACCGCCTCGACCAACGACTGCACTAAGTTTTGTCAAGTTGATGCCATTATCATTTAGTGCTGTCAGGATAACGTCTTTTCTGAAGTCATATTGATCTGTGATTTTTTCAAACTTGTCGATCTCTTCATTTGAATGTCTTAGTGTCGTCTCAAACACTTCTTTTTCATTGTCATAAATTGCGATTTTCGTCGAAGTTGACCCCGGATTAATCGCTAAAATTCTGAAAACCTCCATGAAAACCTCCATTAACTTTTCACTATAAAGACGCCATCAATACGCCTAGCGCTATCGAATTGAGTTTATAATCATCGGAATCC
>DMYC01000160.1 GCA_003482695.1 Clostridiales bacterium UBA8960 | reverse complement strand
TTATTCTAGGTGCTGCGCCTTGTACGGCGATGGTATTTGTTTGGAGTCACTTGACGAAAGGAAATCCGGCTTATACTGTCGTTCAAGTTGCGACAAACGATTTGATTATTTTAGTGGCGTTCACGCCGATTGTTGCGTTTTTACTAGGAGTAGGCGGCATATCGATACCATGGGATACGCTGTTGCTATCAGTTGTGCTTTTCGTCGTCGTGCCTCTTACAGCGGGTGTTTTAACGAGAAATCACGTGACGAAGACGAAGGGGCTGGATTACTTCCAGAACAAGTTCATTCCAAAGTTCAGCAATATCACGATTATCGGGTTGCTTTTGACTTTGGTGATTATTTTCTCTTTCCAAGGGGATGTGATTCTTCAAAATCCACTTCATATCTTTTTAATCGCGATTCCGCTCACGATACAAACGTTCTTAATCTTTTTTATCGCATACTTTGCGAGTAAGATGTTGAAACTCCCACATGACATCGCCGCTCCTGCAGGGATGATTGGGGCATCCAACTTTTTCGAACTTGCGGTTGCGGTTGCAATTGCACTCTTTGGTGCAACTAGTCCAGTGGCACTTGCGACGATCGTCGGTGTGCTCGTGGAAGTGCCTGTGATGTTGATGCTCGTAAAAATCGCCAATAGCACTAAACACTGGTTTCCAGCTACAAGTAAATAAAAAAACGATGAATCTCGGCAAGGGTTACATGGGTAATCTTGCCGAGTTTTTTTGTAAATATTTTGTGTTATGCTTGACAATATTAGTGAGAATGATTATCATTATAGAGGGCAGTTGAAAAACATTCTCAGTTGAAATGCAAAAGGAGGACAATTGGGTGAATTTAGATAAGATGTTGGCATTTCATTGTGCACCAACGATCGTAGGGCTTAAGCCTTCAAATTTGGTGGCGCACGAGTTGATGGTAAAATATCATACAGTGGAAGAAATCGATGATACACGTAATGCTTTAGTCGAAAAGGGCGTCTACATGGAAAGAATGTTGGCGTGTTCTAAAAGGGAATTGACATTGGTCTATCATAGAGAAATGCTGGAAAAACATCTAAATGCTCCAGAGATTTGGGGTTATTTGATTACCCAAGGTTATCCGATGTACAGCGGGTTTGATGCAGTACTTGGACACTTGAGGCAACGCATTGTTGAAGCAGGTGGTTTTCCTCATGAAGTAGGCGTTTTCTTAGGATACCCACTAGTGGATGTGCTGGGCTTTATCAAGAATAAAGGTCAGAACTGTAAATTCTGTGGCTATTGGAAAGTTTACGGCGATGCAGATGAAGCGAGATGTCTGTTTGATTCATACAGCAAAGTTCGCGATGAAATGTATAGCAGAATTGAGCTGGGGCTGTCTTTGAGACAAATTCTTCAGGCGGCCTAGTCTGTCTAATGTTTCGAGCTATTTGAGAACGATTCGTAAAACAATATATTGGGAGGGCTTAAATCGTGAAAAAAATCGCAATTATTTATTGGAGTGGTACGGGAAATACTGAAATCATGGCAGAGGCTATTTTGGCTGGTGCTTTATCTGCTGGTGCTGAGGCATCACTATACAAGGTTGAAGACATTTCAGTTGAAAAGGCTCTTGAATTTGATCAGTTGGTACTTGGTTGCCCTTCGATGGGTGCAGAAGTTTTAGAGGAAATAGATTTTGAGCCGTTTTTCACTTCACTTGAGGGAAAATTGTCCGGTAAAAACGTGGCCTTGTTTGGCTCGTATGGCTGGGGAGATGGCGAGTGGATGAGAGATTGGCAGACACGTGTGGAAACAAGTGGCGCCAAATTGTTCGAAGAGGGTTTAATGATCAATGAAACCCCTGATGATGAGGGCGTTTCGATTTGCAAGGCATTTGGGGAGCGAATTGCTTCTGCGTAGTTTAAGAATGATCAGGAGTGATCAGGGGGTCGGACCCCCTGATCATTTTTGTTTTTACATCTCTACCATAATAACGTCAAGTAGGGTAGAATAGATTAAGATACTATTTTAGTCGAAATCGGAGGGTTTATGAAGTCTATCCGTTTTAAAATACTCGCGATGGCGTTTGTCATTACGCTTTTAGTAGCAACCGTTATATCTATATATGGTACATATCGCGCAAAAACCATGGTTGAAGCGAGCAATGAAGCTTACATCAATTCATTGGCCATGGAACTCGCACTCGAAATGGATAACTTTATACAACTTCAAAAGGGATACTTAGAAGGTCAAGTGAATGCGCTCACATTTACAAGCGATTACTCTCAAGAGAATATTGCGGCATTCACTTACAATATGTCTAAATCTAATAATTTTATGTTATATAGTTATTTCAATACACTCACCGATTCTGGGCATTTTACAAGTTCAGATGGCTGGATTCCACCTGATGGGTATTCATGGGAAAATAGATATTGGGTTAAAATCGTATCTGAAATGGAAGATATTTTTGTAGACTTTCCATCGTATGATGCTGGCACGGGAAATATTGTCACAGTGCTTAGAAAAAGAGTTTTCGATCGTGAAGTCAAAGGCATTTTGAACATGGCCATCAACCTTGACGAACTATCTCAAAAGCTGAAAGCTTTCACCATTCCAAGTGGAGGAGAAGCTTTTTTGATCGACGAGAACGGATTGCTAGTGGCTTACCACGATCCGATGATCTTTGTCAATCAGTCAAAAGCTTTGACAATAAATGATCTTATTGTTGATTTTGAGAAAGAAAAGAGTCGATTTGAAGTCGCTGATATGACGTTTGTCGCTGCGCGACTAGCTGATGCCCCATGGGTACTTTGGGTAAAAGTCCCGGCATCATTTTTTTATAATGGCGTACAGGAGACATCATTCAATTTTTTCCTTATTTATTTAATGACTCTTTTGATTTCTATCGTTTTTGCCTTAAAGATAAGCAAGAAAATTTCAACGCCAATTGTAAAGTTGAAGCGTCATGCCGAGTTAATTGGCGTGGGGGACTACTCACAAGAAATTTCTTCGGATTTAATCCATCAAAATGACGAGATTGGCCAGTTTGCAACCGTGTTTCAGATGATGAGAGAAAGTATACTTGAAAGAGAGAGTGAACTTGAACATAATTACCAGGAAATTCAAGCTTTATATGAAGAAATGGCTGCATCTGAAGAAACGTTAAGAGAAAATTATGAAGAGCTCAATTTATATAAAGACAAAGTGGAATATTATGCGTTTCACAATGCTCAAACCGGATTTTATAACAGAGATTATCTGATTCAGTCTCTAAATAAGCGTATTCAAAACGATGATTTAGGTCGAAAAGCGCTTATTTGTCTCAGTTATAAAGAGCATAACCACTATTCGGAAACGGTAGGTCAAACTATTTTAGAGTTGATTCATTATAAATTAGGACTCGCAATAAGTGAGCACATTTCACATGATGAGTCCACTCAGATTTTTGACTTGGCAAATGGAAAATATGCTTTACTAATAAGTGAACAGACCATCGCTCAAATAGATAAAATTATTAGTGCCATTAATGATGAAGTTGCTGTAATGAAAGTTTTAGAGGCAATGATGGTTAAAATTTCTGTTGCAGTTGGTGGATATATATTGTGTGATGATGTGAATATTGAAGACCAAGGAATGATTGAGCTTGAGAAATCAGAATCTGCACTACTGAGAAATCAGCTTAATTTAAGTCACGAAGATCGCGTTACTTGGTTTGATAGTGCGATGCACCAAAAGCAAATTTATGAAACACAAATTGAGACAGGTCTATTCGAAGCGATATCAAGAAATGAAATTGCTGTCGCGTATCAACCTCAATATGATAGGCAAGGTACCATTATAGGCGTTGAAGCGCTTATGCGCTGGAAACATGGTAAGTTAGGGAATATACCGCCAATTGAGTTTATTCCACGTGCAGAAAGCTTAGGCGTTATTGATCAGCTAGATCAATTCATGATTTCAGAAGTGATTAAGTTTCAATCTGAGATGAAATTGCTTTACAACATCATATTGCCTATATCTGTTAACATTTCGGTAGTTGAACTCTTAGACCCTCAATTTATTGATCGTATTGAGTTTGAAGTGATGAAATTTGACATCGATCGTAGTGCTTTGATATTTGAGTTGACTGAAACTGCGTTTTCTAGGCATTTATCTCTAGTAAAGGACAATATCGTCAAACTTATGGCGCTTGGGTATCAAGTCCACTTAGATGATTTTGGAACAGGGTATTCTTCGCTTAAATATTTGAGTGAGTTTCCAGTTAGTGCGATAAAAATTGATCGTTCGTTCGTTTCAACATTCCTCGAAAACCCAAAAGTCGCAAATGTGATATCGACAATGATCGATTTGGCTGAAAAAATTGAAACTCAAATTATTGCTGAAGGTGTCGAAACAAGTGAACAATTAACTGGATTAATTGATTTAGGCTGTTATAAGTATCAAGGTTTTTTATTTTCTAAACCGATTGATCGTGAAGCTTTGTTAAGTTTGGTTCTTGCGAATAAAAAGTAATCAAAATGATCAGGGGGGAAATGATCAGGGGGTCGGACCCCCTGATCATTTCAGGGGGGGCCGACCCCTTGATCACTCTCCTGATTATTTATTAAAACGCAGGCACCACAGCGCCACCATATTTTTCTTCTATGAATTTTTTCACTTTCTCAGACTGAAGTGCCGCGACGAGTTTTTTAATCGCATCACTGTTCAAATCCGCAGATCTCACAGTGACGATGTTCGCATAAGGCGAATCTGCACCCTCTAAGATAACGGCATCTTCAACCGGATTCAGGTTTGCTTCAAGGGCGTAATTTGTGTTGATTACGGCACCATCCACGTCGTCGAGCGTACGAGGAAGTTGTGAGGCGTCTATTGGTTTAAAGACGAGTCCAAGCGGGTTGTCGATGATGTCCGCATCAGTCGCTTCAAGGCTAACGCCAGCTTTAAGTTTGATTAGGCCAGCTGATTGTAGGAGCAAGAGGGCACGCCCTTCATTGGTCGGGTCATTCGGAATCGCGATGACAGCACCTACTGGAATCGATGCTATGTCTTCGAATGTATTGGAATAAAGTCCAAGAGGTTCAACGTGCACTGTTCCTGCGCTCACTAGATCAAGTTTGTGTTCTGCAGAGAAGGATGTCATATATGGGACATGCTGAAAGAAGTTCGCTGAAATCTCTCCATCATTAAGAGCCAAATTTGGTGTGACATAGTCCGTAAACTCGACAATTTCAAGTGTGATGCCCTCTGCCAAAAGATCGGATTTGACGAGTTCAAGCAATTCGGAATGCGGCACAGGTGTTGCGCCTACTTTAAGTACCGTACCTGACTCTTCCTTCGCGCCGCAGCCGATCAGAGTAAGAATTGAAAGTACAAGAACCAGTGTGAAAGCTGTTATTTTTTTTGTCATTTTTGTGTCTCCTTTTCAAATTATAGTGTTTTTATGATTCAAATTTATCGCCTTCTATGTTTTTGTACACGGTTTGCGATAAGATTGCCTGTGGTTTGAAGCCCCTGTACAAGAACGACGAGAAGGATGATGGTGGCGAACATGATTTCCGTGTTGAAGCGGTGGTAACCATAGCGAATCGCAAGGTCGCCTATACCGCCCCCTCCGACAGCACCTGCCATGGCGGAGTAGCCAAGTAGGTTGATAATCGTAATCGTCGTCCCCAAAATCAGTGATGGAAGTGCTTCCGGTATGAGGACACGTGTGATGATCTCAATTGGGCTGGCACCCATTGCGATAGCGGCTTCAACAACACCACCATCCACTTCATGCAGTGCACTTTCCACGATGCGAGCGAAAAAGGGAATCGCAGCGACGACGAGCGGTACAATAGCTGCCGTTGTGCCGATGGATGTCCCGACCACCATGCGTGTGAAGGGGATGATGAAGATCATTAGGATGATGAATGGCAAAGAACGCGCCATGTTGACCACGTATGACAATATGGCATTAAGGCCTTTATGGGCATGGATATGCCCTTTTGATGTCACCACTAAGACGATGCCGAGCGGCAGACCGAATAAAACGGTAAAAAAAGTTGAAACCAAGACCATATAAAAGGTTTCAAGTGTTGCTCTAAGAAGCAAGTGAATCATGAGAGCACCTCCGAAATGGTTTCGACCACCACGTTTTCAGCATGAAGCGCTTCGATGATCGCTTTTATTTTTTTGCTTGTGTTCGGCGAGGCTTCTAGTTCGATTTCGACGACGAGCTTGCCAACAGGTTGATCTTGAATGGATTCAATCGTACCGGATAGAATATTGATATCCACTTCGAACTTGCGAATGATCCGCGACAATACCGGAAATTTTGCACTGCCCTCTGCAAAGGTAAGTGCCAAGCGCTCGCCAATTTGAGGGATTAATGGGTTGTCTACTTCCCCTAGAAAGTGACGTGTTTTTTCATCGGTAGGGCGAGTAAATAACTCGATTGTACCCCCTTCGGCGATCACTTTGCCGGATTCGAGGATGGCAACGCGGTTACAAATGGATTTGATGACATCCATTTCATGCGTGATGACGACAAGTGTGACCCCGAGTTCTTGATTGATTCGCTTCAGCAGCTCTAGAATCTGCTTGGTCGTTTTGGGATCAAGAGCGGAAGTGGCTTCATCGCAAAGTAGAACGTCAGGTGCGTTCGCGAGCGCTCTTGCGATGCCCACCCGTTGTTTTTGCCCACCACTAAGGTTGATGGGATACGCCTTCGCCTTGTCTGAAAGTTCCACTTTTTCAAGAAGCATCATGACGCGTTCATGAATCGCTTCAGAATCCATATTTTGAAGTCGAAGTGGAAAGGCAACATTTTCGTAAACGGTTTTGCTGCTGAGAAGATTGAAGTTTTGAAAAATCATCCCAATGCCTTGGCGTGCCTGCCTAAGCGGCTTACCGTG
>DMYC01000177.1 GCA_003482695.1 Clostridiales bacterium UBA8960 | reverse complement strand
GTTATACTTTACTTCTGAAGTGAAAAAATGTGTTGGGTACAAGTGAAAGCAATCGATGATGGTTTTGTTAAACAACGTTTCAGCATCAAGGGTCTGAGTTTCAATTTTTAGGCGTTTGTTCTCAAGCCGTGCTAAAATCAAAAGCCTTTCAACCATGTTCTTCATATTGGTGGCTTCGTCACCTATCGTAGATAGGGATTCCTCTAGTAAAGCCTTATTGTCTGTGCCCATGGTTTTTAGCAGTTCGATATAACCGATGACGATGGTAAGTGGAATTCTAAGCTCATGCGAAGCATCCGAAACGAATCTCTTTTGATTTTCAAACGACTGTTCTAAGTTGTTTAACATGAGATTCAGACTTTTAATCAAGATATCCACTTCGTCATTGCTATCTGTTGGCGGGATGCGATAACTAAGGATTTCGCTTTCCATGTTTTTTGCGTTATCCGACAGTTCCATCAGAGGCTTTAAAGCGTGTCGTGTGAACCATTTTCCGAAAATCGTAAGAAAAAGGATGCCAAGCATAGCCGAAACAAGTAGTGCTGAATTTAGGCTGATGAGAAAATCTTTGTCTACTGCAGGGTAGAGTGTTAAAGTCACAAATGCGCTGTAGTCATCACCATGGTCATATCTGACAGTGGTATGCATGATGTCGTATCCCAGTAGTGTCGATTCTGAAAGGGTAGGTTGTCCACCCTTTGAGGGTACTTCTATCGAAAAACTTGTGTACAAAAAACGTTCTGCAACGTCTAAATGTTTGTAAAGATCAAAAGTCATCGACTCATAGTTGGCATTGCTCACCTTGTTTAAGTTGAGCTGAATTTTAATGTTGTTTGGGTTTATTTTGAGTTGATTTAACATCAAAATATCATAGAAATCTTTATCAAAAACATAGGAGGTGTTTCCGTTCGTATCATAGACAAGCAACATCGTTTTAAAATGGTCAATAATGTAAAAATTTTGAAAGCGCTGGTAAATATAAGGAATGCGATCTTCTGGTTTGATTTGATCAAGCACACTTTTTTCCGATTTCAGCATCTCGTTGACCTGTTGTTGTCTAGTGAGGAGCTCCTCTTTGTTTTTTAAAACGAGGAAACGATTCGTCAAGATGGTGACGAAATAACTAATCAAAAAAATAAGAATCGTAAAAAGAATGACGTTCGATAACGTAATCCGCGTGTTCAACTTTATTTTTCTAATGCGCTTTTTTATGGCAGATTTAACGGACAACGTAGCCACGACCCCTTATGGTTTGTATGAGTTTTCTTTCATATCCCCGATCAATTTTGTCTCTAAGGTATTTGATGTAGACATCCACGATGTTGAGGCTTCCAAAATAATCATAACCCCATACCTTGTTGAGGATTTGCTCGCGCGTCATGACGATGCCTTTGTTATAGATCAAATGCTTCAATAAATCGAACTCCGTTTTTGATAAGGCAACTTTTTTCCCGCTCCGGGTGACTTCATATGTAAGCGAATTGATTAATACGTCTTCAAAGACAAGTAAGTCAGTTGATGGAGAAGGGGGATTCTTTTTTCTAATATTGGCGCGGATGCGTGCCAAAAGTTCATCGAAAACAAAAGGCTTTGTGACATAGTCATCTGCACCTGAATCCAGACCTTGAATGACGTCATTAATATCGTCTTTAGCGGTCAACATGATCACTTTGACCTCCGGGTGAAGCTTCTTAATGGCATGACAAGCCGTGATGCCATCTGTCTTTGGCATCATGACATCCATCAGTATAAGATCGTAACTTTGTGTGCCTACTTTTTCTAGCGCTTCTGAACCATCGTATGCCAAATCTGTTTCATAGCCTGCATATTTGAGCTGAAGGTCGATAATTCTTGATATTTTAACTTCGTCTTCTACGATCAATATTTTTTCCATAGGTGACTCCTTTTTGGTCCTTGCTATAAATATAACAAAAAAAATCATGTGACACAACAAAGTCACATGATTTAAGTTTTATTTAACCATTATTTAAGTAGCGTGGAAGCGTTAATTTTTGCTTTGTCGAGTGCTTTGATCACCAGAAAGGCAAGTACGCCACCAACCGTAAATTGGACGATGTTCCATGGAATGCTGAAGATGGATGCGACAAAACTGCCGTACATGATGCCTTCTGAAATAAAATAGCCAAATACCATCCAGATTCCCGCGATTACCATGCTTAAGAGTTGATTCATGGAAACGTCAAATTTCTTTTTGAAACGCCAGAAAAATAGAGCCGCCACAGGTATGCCGATGGACACAACCATCAATTGTGACGTCAATCTTTGTGTAAGGGCAGTCGCTTCACCAAGATCGGATGAACCTAGGAGTGACATGACCATTTCGGCACTTGATTGGCCAAGGGTGTAGATGAAAGTCAGAATGCCAGCGATCCAAACAAACATGGCGCCGAGAATGTAAGGCTTGGTTTGTGTCGTCGGTTTGGCAAAGTAGCCTATAAGAAGCCCCATTATGGATTTGACGATTAGAGTCGGAATCACCTATTGTGCGTAGCCACCCAAGAAATCTGCCATCGCGGAGCCTATGCCCGCTGCCAGAGCGCCGTGAACGGGGCCTAAAAGTATGCCTGCTATAAAGATGCACATGTCACCAGCGTGTATATAACCGCCTGTAAATGGAATCGGTATCTTGATAATAGACGTGGTAATGAATACGAGTGCGGTCATCAAGGCGGTGTAAATCAGTAGCCTGACATTGTTTTTCATTTTTTCCTCCCAAATATCTTGATTACAACTTCAGAATACTATAAAATTGACATAGTTAATAGATGCAGAATTGCACTAAATAATAAGGTCAGATAGGCGGTTGTATGATTGGTTTCGTCATTAATTTTCAAAATAGCGGTTCACCAAAGTACATTCAACTTTATGAATATATCAGAAAAGAGATTGAACTTGGCAATCTTAAAAACAGAGAAAAATTGCCTTCAGTAAGGATGTTATCCAAAATGCTGAGCATTAGCAAAGTGACGGTTGAAAATGCCTATAGCCAGCTTTTGGTCGAAGGTTATATTGAAAGTAAAAACAAAAGTGGCTACTATGTTATGGAGTTTGAGGCAGATGAACTGGGCCAGTTTAAAAAACACCTAAAAGCAATCGAGCCTCAAGAAATTCAAGCGCTAGATGCCACACTTTACAACACGGATGGTACGGAGGAAAACGCCTTCAACTTTTCGGAGTGGAAAAAAGCGATCAATCTCGTACTGGAATATGAAACAAAAGCGCTCCTTAGTTATGGCGAGCCTCAAGGTGAACTATGTCTGCGACGGGAAATAGCGCGTTTTGTCCATCAGTCGCGCGGCGGTGTTTGCAAGCCTGAACAGATTATCATTGGCGCGGGCATTCAATACTTGTTTGGCCTTATAGCCACTGGGTTCAAAAATGATTTTTTGAAAGTTGCATTCGAGTATCCTGGGTTTTCAAAAGGCATGGTCGTTTTTGAAGATTACGGCTATCAAATGGAGAAGATTCGTGTGGAGAAAGATGGCATAGATGTGAAAATGCTTGAGGCATCAGGGGCGAGAATCGTTTATGTCTCTCCCTCTCATCAGTATCCCACAGGAAGCATCATGTCTATAAAAAAAAGGTTGCAGCTGTTGGATTGGGCTGCAAAGAATCATGCTTACATCATCGAAGACGATTATGATAGCCTTTTGCGCTATGAAGGATATCCTGTCCCCGCGCTTCAAGGTCTTGGTGAAGGAGAACACGTCATCTATGTCGGATCGTTTTCAAAACTGCTTATACCATCCCTTAGAATCAGCTTTATGATA
>DMYC01000322.1 GCA_003482695.1 Clostridiales bacterium UBA8960 | reverse complement strand
TTACAGTCGAGTTTCTCACGTGAAAAATCCAATTTTTCAATCTGGGATTCACCGTGATATAGAGAAACGTCGCTCTTGTTCCATTCCAATATGATATCAACAGGAGAAAAGCGGTTTGGGCTCATTTCCTTAAATCGTTCCATGGTCATATATGTACTCCTTATGAATCTTGTGTTAAAAATACCACAGAACAGTTGGAAATACAATAAAATCGATGTTAACAACATCATACTTTTTATTCATATTTTTTAATGAAACGCAACAACTTAACTTAATTTTGATATATATTGACTTTCAAATCAAGCTATGATATTTTTATTAGGTTAGAGGGAGTAACTGCCTGTAAAAGGAATTTAAGCCGTCATTACGGAGAAATCCCGGCTTAAATGATATTCTTATCGTGTGAGACTCTACAATCCCAAAGATTGTAGAGTTTTTTTGTTTTAAAAATTGAACGAAGGAGTCATTATGGACGCATTAATTCACAGTTTTATTACACCTTTACCTTTAGCTGCATTGTTAGCCATCATTGCCGTTTCATTGTTAACACTTAGCAAGGGTGCCGATATATTGATCGACGAAGCGGTTGCCATTTCAGCTAAGTTGAGAATCCCAAAAGCGATTATTGGCGCTACCATCGTTTCTCTAGGCACGACATTGCCTGAAGTATCCGTTTCTGTACTCGCCGCGATAAATGGCAATCCCGATTTGGCACTTGGAAACGCAGTAGGTTCCATTATTGCCGACACAGGTCTCATTATGGGTCTGGCCGCCATGATCAGCCCGATTGCGATTGATTATAAGTCCATCAAGTTTCAAAGCTGGATTCAGTTAATCTCCGCTTCGATGATCGTCATATTCTCACTTCCACTTTTTTCTAAGGGAAGTACGGGCATCATCACTCAACCTATGGGCATCTTTTTTGTACTTTGCTTAATCGCCTACTTGTATTGGTCATTCAAAAACGGGAAAAGTGCTCAAGATAGCTTAATTGAAGAGCATGTGCATGGACATGAACAAGAAAAATTGGTCAAACAATTTCTGTTTCTCGTCATCGGCATGGTAACCGTTATACTCTCTTCAAAAGTCCTCATCCCAGCAGTCGAGTTGACCGCCCTTAAAATAGGCATCCCTCAGAGCATTATCGCTGCAACACTTGTAGCTTTTGGTACCAGTTTGCCTGAGCTTACGACAAGCATCAAGTCGGTTCTAAGAGGTCATGGTGATTTAGCTGTAGGTAACATCATCGGTGCCGACATTTTGAACGTATTGTTCGTAACTGGCGTAGCTGCCGCTGTTACACCTATGGGACTTGCCGTTCCACAAAACTTCTACAGTCTACATTATCCAGCCATGATGATTATACTCCTTGCCTTTAGATACTTTACATTAAACAAAAAACATCGGATCAGCCGTCTGGAAGGTGGTTTTCTTTTCGGAATGTACATTATATATTTAGCACTCAACTATTTGAGATAACATGCGCGACCTCGAATTCATGGAATTCAGGTCGCTTTTTTATGATTCTTCCAAACCAGATATAAACGATGACACCTTTGAACACACTGCTTATGGTAATACTCCACCAGATGCCATTGAGCCCCAACATAGTCATTTGACTAAAATAAAGCGCCATCGGTATCCTCAGAAGATTGAACACAATACTTGTGATCGCTGCAGGCTCTGTTCTACCGATGCCATTGAACGCACTGGAACTCGTAATTTCAACACACATGAACAATTGAGAAAGGGCTAAAATCCTGAGGTAGTCTATGCCTAACTGGATTGCTTCAGGTTCACGTATAAAAATCATAAAAAGCCATTTTGCACCAAAAAATAAAAGCAGCGTATTGAAAAGGCCTAACGAGAAAGCGACTCGCATAGCTGTGTGATAACCCTTAAGCACTCTACTGAACTTAGATGCGCCATAATTTTGTCCAACAAACGTACCTAATGCCACCGAAAAACCAAGGGCAGTCATCCATGTAATCGACTCGATTTGAGAGCCTACTTTTTGAACCGCGATTGGAAGCGCACCATAACTTGCGATAATCCTTGCGATGACCATCGAAATCATCGTAAAAAGCGCACTCTGAAGCGCAGGAGGGAACCCCAATCTCATGATTGATATCGCCTGATTCACATCTGGTCGTTTAAAAAGCAAGAAGTGCTTGAAAAGCGAGTGTTTAAATCTTATGTTGTAAAAGAAGATCGAAAAAACAACGGCTTGGGCAATAACTGTGGCAACTGCTGCGCCTGAAACGCCCATTTTCGGAAAAACATAGGCGCCATTGATGAGGATGGGATCCAAAATCATGTTGATGATCAGTCCAATCGCATTGATTTTGAAAGGCATTTTGCTGTTGCCTCGACCGTTGAAAATCCCTGTAAACACCTGATTTCCAAAAGGAAAAACAAGACCCGCTGCTATAATTGCCAAATAACTCAAACTCATTGATTCGACCGAATCATTTCTCGTGTCAAAAAACTGAATGAGCGGATGTCTAAACAGCATAATCGCCATGCTGTATAACACCGCGATGCCCATTGTAATCTGAATTCCGGTGCGTGCGATGGATTCGGCTTTTGTATGATCGCCTGCGCCTGTTGCTTGCGCCACTTTAATTTCTGTACCCGTTTTCCCCAGAAACACGAATGCCTGAGACAACCAAATAAAAAAACCTGCGATTCCCACAGCTGCCACTGCACCTGATCCTAGAAATCCAATCCAGAACATATCTGTCAAATTGTAAGCCATTTGTATAAAACTCGTGGCCATGATCGGCAAAGCCATCATAACCAACCCTTTAAGAATAGGCCCTTCTGTTAAGTCGTTACGCTGTTCTTTTATCATATGGTCTCCTCATTTTTCATGTAAATCCTAATCATTATACCAAATAAATTTACAATTTGTAGCGAAACATTTATTTAATTGTAATACAATAGTAAATTGAGTATTGTATAATGGTGATGTAGGCATTTTTCTATTTTATTAAGGAGAACTTATGAAGAGAACTGTAAAAAAAGGGTTAGCCATTTTTATGACTCTTATGATCCTCATTACAAGCATAGGGGTAAAAAATACAACTTTTGCAGCAGCTTTTGGCGATGTAAATGGACATTGGGCTGAGACCTATATCGATACCATTAAGCCATTAGGTGTAATTTCAGGCTATCCAGATGGCACGTTTAGACCGGATCGTACGATTACACGTGCAGAGTTCATCTCAATTACAGTGAATTCTTTAGGTTCAGTGCCTAGAAATCCGATTTCAGGCGAGTTTTGGGCGATGCCTCATGTTGAGCTGGCGCTTCAACTGAATTTAATCAAGAGTAATGAGTATGGGGGATTGACACAAACCCGTTTAAATATGCCGATTTCTCGTGAAGAGATGGCAAGCATCGTCGTCAACGCATTTTACAGCACGGGTGCAACACTTAACGCAGATGAGCTCGCAGCTGCAAGCAGAACGCTTTCCGATTTAAGTAGAGTCTCAAGTGTTTATTATGATCAAGCTGTAGCTGCCGTTGCCCTAAATATCATAACGGGTTATGATGACAACACCTTCAGGCCGACCAACAATGCAAGTCGTGCCCAAGCCGCAGCTGTATCACATAAGTTGCTAGTGGAAATTGGTGTATTGCCTCAAGTGAATGCCCCTGTTACTGCATCGTTATATACCGTAAGCGGCATTTCCATTGGCGACGCCTATGATAAAGTCGTTGCAAGCCTTGGTACACCCATAAGAAGAGATTTAAGCGAGTATGGCTTTGAATGGCTGATTTACCATAATAATTATAGAAATTATATTCAAGTCGGCATTCAGAACAATAAAGTTGTCGCGCTTTACACGGCATCAGATTTACTGGTTTCTAAGAATGGATTGAAAATTGGTCAAATTAAGTCGCAAGTGACATCGCTCCTCGGTAAACCTTTGACTGGAATCATCAAAGGCAGTTCTCAGTATATGCAATATGACAACGACGAAATCGCAACATACTTCAAAGACAATTTGTATGTCACAGCTTATTTTGATACCGCCGATTCAGGCAAGATGTTTTCTGTCAAAATAATTGATGGTGCAGTTGAGGCCGCTTTCAGGAGTCAGTATGGCACGCCATCCACCGCACTTCGAAATGCTTTTGAGAAACAGCTTTTCGATTTGACGAATGTTTATAGACTCGCATTTGGGAAACCCATTTTGAAATGGAGTGAACCGACAGCTGTCGTCGCTAGAAAACACAGTCAAGATATGGCCGTTAGAAGCTTCTTTGATCACACAAACCCATCAGGCTATTCACCATTTGACCGTTTGCTCGCAGATGGGGTGAATTTCTCATTAGCGGCTGAGAATATTGCAGCAGGTTACACAAATGCATTTTCTGTACATTCTGGCTGGATCAATTCACCAGGACATCGCGTGAATCTATTAAGAGACATTGAGTTCTTAGGTGTAGGCGTTTATTTCGGTGGCGATTACTACAACTATTATACGCAGAACTTCATTACACCTTAACTAAAAAAAATAGAGCGTATTTACCACTGCCGTAAAGTCAGCAGTAAATACGCTCTTTTTATCGTCTAAAATCTAAAGTACAAAAATGGGTTATACGACTGGCCCACTAAAAGAATCGTGGATAAAACAAGGCATACGATATCGAATAACGGTCTGAAAGAAAAAGCCAATCGGTCTTTCGTAAGCTTTCTCAATAACTCTGTAAAAAGCGGCGTCGAAAAAACACCTGCAAATATTATGAACACAAGATTCGATTTGATATTGATAGAGGTGATGGCATCTATGAAAGGCGCACCAGACAAAGCAAACATAATACGTAAATACGACCCGATTTGATTCATGTCTGTAAAATAGAAGAATACCCACCCTACAAGTACGATCACGATTAAATAAAGATGCCTAATAACGGAAGGCATTTTTTCGAACACTCTGTCAAGGAAACGTCTCTCAAGAAAAATCAGCACCCCGTAGTACAATCCCCAAAGTATGAAGTTCCAACTTGCACCATGCCATAAACCCGTTAAAAACCAAACCACAAAAATGTTTCTAAAATGATGATTCCGATTCCCGCCTAACGGAATATATACATAATCGCGGAAGAAAGAACCTAAAGACATATGCCATCTTCGCCAGAATTCTGAAACAGACTTTGATACATAAGGGTAGTTGAAGTTTTCCTTAAAATGAAACCCGAACATTTTACCTAGCCCTATAGCCATATCAGAGTAACCAGAAAAGTCGAAATAAATTTGAAACGCATATAACAATATACCGGTCCATGCACCTACGACAGATAAAGCATCAAATGAGCCATTTAAATAAACGCCAGAAAGTTGTCCTGCTGTGTTGGCAATCACGACTTTTTTAGCTAATCCTATGCAAAATCTTGAGACACCTTGGTTAAACAATGAAAAAGATTCTTTTCTGTTATCAATCTCATCTGCAATATCAATATATCTAACAATTGGACCGGCTACCAGTTGAGGAAACAACGATACGAAAAGCAAAAATTTAGGAAAGCTGTTCTGTACTTTAGCTTGTCCTCTAAACATATCTATCGTATAGGACAATGTTTGAAAGGTATAGAAGGATATCCCGATTGGTAGAGCTAAACTTTTGTACGGCAAATTCATCGAAAATAAAAAGTTGATGTTTTCCACTAAGAATCCGTAATACTTGAAAAATCCAAGTAACCCAAGATTTATCGCAAGCGACATCAGAAGCCCAAAGTACCGCCATTTATTTGTGAAGTTTCTATGGATGATTTGACCGCTGACATAATCGACGACTGAACTGATCAACATCAAAGAGATCCAAATGGGTTCTCCCCAACCATAGAAAAAAAGTGACGCCACGATTAGCAGCGCATTTTTGAATGTTCTTGAAGGTACGCTAAAGTAAAGCACCAAAAGCATCGGCAAAAAATAATATAAAAATGTTAAACTGGAAAATACCATAGATTGTTCTCCAAATCAAAAGACTTTTCTTAAAGTTTCATCATAGACATCGTATAAATTTATATCTGCGTTATTGACGAAAATGACGTCCTCAATCGAATGTTCGCGGACATAGTCAGACAAACTGCCGATCCAATATCGCGGATCAATAATATGAACCTCTCGGTAGTTATTTGACAAATATGGTGCAAAAGCATTGCCATAAGAGTCTTTTACCACAAGTACATTTGATTTGACCACTGTACTTTTCGTTTCAATCACAACGACAGATGCGTCACCACCAAGAAAAATACCATAAGACGGTTTTTGGCTAATAAATTTTTCTGAGACAGAATACGCAACTGGATTGGCTACGGATATTTTACCTTCTTACTCCATGTAAGTTCTTGTCATGGTGACTGGATAAAGAGGGGTATAGGCGTAAATGGTATCCGGATTGTCCTTTAGAACATCATTATTCGTCATATTATAAAATGAGCCCACAAACCCTTCAACTTTGATCTCACCTAAACGTTCGAGTGGTATTGGTTCAATGCCCTTGCTCTCACAAAAGGCGACGTAACCAAGATAAGCACCAGGTCCATTCCAATGATGATCTGTCCTAAAAAATAAATCCGATGGGTCTGAACCAAGCATCAATGGCATAACATCCAAAAAAGAAACTTTAGGATCAAAATACGCTTTTAATCGCTCAATCGACTGAACTGGACTGTCGGTATACTTCTCGTATTTCTCAGGAATAAACGCGGCCTGTGTTGGTGCAACTAGTGAAAAGACCGACACTTCAGGATTATCAAGCGCAAAATCGTTAATGGCTTTTGCATATGAAATTTCTGCATTTTCATTTTTCTTGAAACTTCTAAATGCCCTATCTTCATAAACGAAATAGTTGATTTGAATGCCTTGACTGTTGTTTACGTCCTCATCTGTTTCACCCGTGTTTCCTCCGGCCATATTATCACCTATAACCGTTTCCATGATGACATCGGAAGAAAAGCCACGCAGTTTTTGAAACGCATTGGCAACCTTAATCATATCTTCTCTGAACATAAATTGATCACTTACAAATGCATCCATTTTAGATGTCAAATTTCCCCTAAAAAAACCTTCAATTGACAGCTCTGGGGCTGTTTGAAGGTTTCTATTCTCGCTAATGGACACAGTATTATTTGTATGAAGACCTAAATTGAAAAGGCCAACCATCACAAGCACCATAACAAATGCGATTGATTTAATTTTCTCGAGTCTCATCATTTCACCTTAATAAAAACCATAATAATATCATCTTTTACATACTATCATCAGCGTTAGCAAAAATCAACTGTGACCTTGGCATTTTGGACATACGCCAAACACTTCAAGTTTGTGTTCGAGAATCTCATAATGTGTCGACTGGCTCAACATTTGATCATAGCCTTTTAATGGACAACCTGTAATCGGTGTGACCAAATTGCATTTCACGCACACCAAATGATGCCTGTGCTCTCTTTTATTCAGTTCAAAGGTTGATTTATTGTCATTTGTCAAATTGGACTTGATGATGAGCTTCTGCTTTAGAAAAATATCCAGAATTCTATAAACTGTTGATAAATTCAAGGTTTCATCGCCTGCAGATTCTCTTGCTAAATCCATATAGATTGCATCTGCCGTAACCGGCTGCTGACATGCGATCAAATACTCATAGACTCTTTGTCTTTGTCTCGTATTTTTTATGCCTTTCGACTTGAAAATTTGTTTGATATCTTCTTGATTCATAATAACCCCTTATCTGAAACGCTTGAATGTAAACGCCAACAAAAAGAAAAACGCATTTACCATTACGATGCTTGCTCCAGATGGGAAGTTGAGTGCATATGAGCCTATTACACCTATTAGAACCGATAAAACGGATACAATCGCAGCGATTACAATCGTCGATTTAAAACTCCTTGAAACTTGTAATGCCGTAACGGATGGAAATATAATCATGCTCGATATCAACATGGTACCTACCACACGTATGCCTAAAACGATCGTAATACCCGTCAACACGGCGATCACTGAATTCATAAGTTTTGTGTTAATGCCCATGACACTTGCGAATGCTTCATCATGTGTAATGGCAAATAAATCATTGTAAAAATACAGAATCAAAGAGATCACAACGACTGCAAGCGTAGCGGACAACATGACATCTGTCTTGCTGATCACCAAAATGCTACCAAACAAGAAGCTGAATAAATCCACATTAAAACCACTTGAGATACTTGCGATCATAACGCCAAGCGCTACTGAAAACGATGATACAAGTCCAATTGCGGCATCGCCATGAATCGTTGCCTTCTCATTCAACCTCAGAATGAATAGTGAAGCGACAACCACGACAGGAATCGAGACATATAAGGGGGATGTATTAAGTAATAGCGCTACTGCGACTGTGGCAAAACTCACATGTGCAAGCCCATCGCCTATCATAGAGAATTTCTTAAGCACAAGGAAAATGCCTAACATTGCACTGCAAAGTGCAATCAGTATGCCTACGATAATCGCCCTTTGCATGAAGCCAAATTGTAGTGCCTCATTAATCAGATTAAAAAGATTAACCATGGCTGCCCTCCTCATGCAAATGAAAGTGTTGATTCCCAAGCGTCGTAGAAAACTCGGAGACCACATCGAAAAAAACAACTTCACGATCGAGCACAAGCATCTTTTGTGCATACTTTTGGACACTGCCTAAGTCATGCGAAACTAAAATAATTGTGGTCTTATCCACCGTGTTGAACTCTTGGATGAGCTGATAAAAATCAGACCTGACGCGTGGATCTAGTGCACTTGTAGGTTCATCCAGAATGAGAAGTTCCGGTGCATTGACGATCGCACGTGCTAGAAGAACCCTTTGCTGCTGCCCACCTGACAAGTCGCCGATGCGTTTATGTTTTAAATCAATAATTTTTAGCCTCTCGAGTATGCTGTCGATTTTTTGATGGTCTTCTCGTGTTATGATTTTAGGTCTCGTTTTGTTGCCTAACAAACCGATTCCGACGATTTCTTTCACTTCCGCTGGGAAAATGCTGTCACTTGTCAGAGCGATTTGAGGCAGATAACCTTTTTTAGTATTTGAGTCTTTATACTCGACAGTACCACTTTGTAAAGTAATGAGACCTAACAAAGCTTTGACTAGGGTCGTTTTTCCCGAACCGTTTGCGCCTACGAGACCGATGTAGTCGCCTTTCTTCACGTCAAACGTCACGCCATCCAATACAAGATGACTTCCATACTTCACAGATACATTTTTGACTGAAACGAGATTATTCATTGTATCCTAAGCCTTTCTTCAACCGCTCTAAGTTGCCTGTCATAATTTCTAAATATGTGGTATTCGATGCAAGTTCGTCCTTTGAAACGTTGTGCGCGCCATGAAGCAGCAACAATTCGACATTGGCTTCTTCAGATATAATATTGGCAACTCTCGGCTCAATCAACTCTTCAAAGAAGATTGCTTTTGCATTTGTCGTTTTGATCGTATTGATGAGCGCTGCTATGTTTCTCGGTGTCGGCTCTGCATCAGGAGAAAAACCTTTATAAGGTGATTTGTGATCAAAGCCATACCTTGATGCAAAATAACCAAAGGCAAAATGGCGACCTGATAATATGGTTTTTGATTGGACATGCTTAGCCATATCGAAAAAGGCATTATCCAGTTCGATCAAAGCCATGCTCAGTTGAGCCGCATTTGCTTCGAATATGTCACGTTGCTCTGGCATCGCTTCTATAAGTGCCTCTTTTATCGTTTCGACCATAATCACGGCATTGTTTAAATCCAACCAATAATGTGGGTCATATTCACCTTCATGCCCATGATCATCAGAATCCACATGATCGTGATCGTCATCAAATTTCAACAGTTCTATATTTACACTTAAGTCGACTATTGCTGTCTGGTTTGAATCCACATTTTCGATCATTGCATGTGCCCATGGTTCCATCAGTTCATTCGTATAGATGAATATTTTAGCATCCATAATCGAAATAATGTCTCTTGGTGTTGGTTCAAAAGAATGTGACTCTATCCCTGGTGGCAACAGCAAAGTCACGTCACCAAATTCCCCAGCAATCGTTCTGGCAAAATCGTAATGTGGAAACAAGCTCGCAACAATTTTAATTTTCTCTATAAGCACTTCTTCAGTTGTCTCTTCCTCAGTTGTAACTTCTTCAGAAGTCGCCTCACTCGTTGCAAGAGATGCCTCTGTTTGTTCATTATTTGAAGCGTTATTTGAGCAACCTACCATAATAACAAGTGATAACAGTAATAATATCCCTAATTTCGACTTTAATCTTTGCATAATGACCTCCAATAATAAACGCAAATGCAACTGATTTGCATTTGCGTTTATTATATCA
>DMYC01000179.1 GCA_003482695.1 Clostridiales bacterium UBA8960 | reverse complement strand
AAAAAGTTCATCGCAGAATTTGGCATGTCAAACTATGATAACATAAAGCTTGGGCCTGGTTTTGAAGTCAATTTTGATAAGACATCCCTTACAAATATTCTTCAAACAAGGCAGGCATTTATAACAGAAGATTTGGACCTTGAACTCGCTCATCGTCCTGCAAGTGCTTCGATTCGATTGCTTCGGGAAGAAGGCGTTCAGTCGAATATGGTCGTTCCTTTGATTATGGGCGATTCAGTATTTGGCATCGTATTTTTCAGTTCAATTCATAAGCACTTTTTCACTCAGCAGCATTTAAAACTCTCTGAGAAACTCATTTTTGAAATAAGCGGTTTCATGAACAGAGCTTACTTTACCAAAGTGATCTTGTCGAGGATTACAAGTGGTTTCTCAGAGCTGGTTGATCAAAAGGACAACGAGACGGGCGACCATATCGAGCGCATGGTCAAATATTCTGTGGTCATAGCAGAAGGGTTGATGGCAAGAAACATTCCTGGGTACAAAGTTGACCGAAAATTCGTATTGGAAATTGAGCGAAATGCCGCTTCACACGATATCGGCAAAGTAGGCATTCCCGATGAAATTTTAAAAAAGCCTGGTAAACTTACGCCTGAAGAATGGGAAATCATGAAAACACATGTGACCATCGGTTCTGAAATATTTAGATCCTTCAAGGAAGACCTTCAGGTGTTTGAATCTGATTTTTATAAATTTGCTGAAGAAATCGCAAGGTCTCATCACGAGCGTTGGGATGGCTCTGGTTATCCGGATGGACTCTCGGATAGCGAGATCCCATTATCAGCACGTATCGTCGCCATCGCCGATGTATTTGATGCCCTGACGTCAAAAAGGCATTATAAAGAGCCTTTTGGGTTTGAAAACTCAGTTGAGATTATTAAAAGCTCTGCAGGTTCTCACCTTGATCCGATCATCGTTGAAATTTTTCTAGAGCGGCTTGAACAGTTTAGAGCAATCTATGAAAACACATCCATTTAATGAAAAAAAGACATAGGAATCTACCTTATGTCTTTTTTGATGTTTTACATATTTCTTACATAAAACTCATACGGTTTTCACATCCATCATCTATGATGAGATTGTAGCAAGCAACCGACTTTTTGCTCACTTTTTCAAACGTCAGTAGCATTTCGTTTAACTCAACCCTTTACTGCTCACCGCATATGCCTTACCATTTTCGTATGTTGAGCGGAATGCTATTGACGTACTTCTCCCCCCAAAAAATAAAATCCAATCCTTCCTCGCTCTTGGATTAATCACCAAGAGCATTTTTATTTTTTGTAATTTAACGAATTTTAAATCTCAGCACGGTTTTCAACTTTGAAACTTCAGTCTTTCGTGGATCAGATAGATAGATTTCGCGATGTCGCTTTGAGAGGCGCTCATGGCCATGGTCCAAGCAATAAGCTTCCATTTTTTCAAAGCTTTCAGGTTCATCATCATAGCTGCCTAAATGCATCATTTGACAACACAAACCTTCATCGAATGTCTCGTACGTGATGCGACTAATGTCCGGATTGCTTTTTTTCTTCTCAGCTTCATTTATGAACCTTTCAAATAATGCGTCCGTCAGAAAATCAGGTTGCCTAATCATTCGCGCATAAGCGAAATTGCTTTTGTCTATAGACCCCTTACTTTTATCGACCAGATCCCATTCGCCCTCGAGTGGAAAAACGGTGTAGTCGTAAAAACCTTCAGGAACCGCTTTGCTTTTATAGGACATTTTTACGGCATAACTGAACGCATACAGCGCTTCTGTCGCTTTAGCGAATGCTTCGCCATTTGGATCGCCTTCTCCGCGGATTACCGCAAATTTGATCGGTGGAACCGTTATGATTACAGGTTTACTTGGTGGTAAATAGAGCGATTTATAAACTTTTTTATATTCCAGTTTTTCCATATTTAATTTCTCCTAATCGACACAATTTACTTCTTGTTGATGTCCATAATCCTTTGAATGGCTTCTTCACTCATGCCCTCTTCTCTAAGAAAGCCAATGATCAAATCCGTTTTGCCATCAAGGTAGGACGTCATATCATCAGGGTAAAGTTCTGCAAGATTTCGCTTTATTTCACTGTATGCTTTTACTGCGTTTTTATTACGTCTCAAATGTGCCCTGAGCATTAAATGATTGATCACATTTTCGTTATCTGCGAGACATACGTACAAATTATGAGCCATCCAGTCGATCTTCGTATTTGTTTGATCTAGTTTCAAGGCTTCTCTACCTTCTACACCGTAATTCCCAACATGCTTATAACCACATTCTTCAAGTCGGTCGATGACTTTTCGGATTGTTTCAGCGTCGTTTACGATGATATCGATATCCAGTATAGGTTTTGCCCATAGGCCTTCCACCGACGTGCTTCCAACGTGTTCAATCTGAACGTCCAAGCCCACAAGTGAAGTGCTATAAAATGCTTGTGCTTTATTAAATTCATTTTTCCATTCTGGATTATAAGGCTCAACCGTAATTTTTCTCATACTCACTCCGTTCTTTACTTTGCTATGATCATGATTCCGATGATGATCGCGATGACCCCAGAAAAACGGTGGATCACTAGCGCGACTTCACTCGGGTTGACATCTTTATAACGCCAACCATAACTCAGAAACCAAGCATGCGCCGGGAAAAACACAAGCATCGAGCCAAACAAAATGACAAATAGCCCTCCAATCGGTGATTGCTTATAATGGCTTGATGGCATGACCGAGTTTGGCGTAGCCTCTAAAATTTGATACATGATGACGTTGGGATGCAGATAGCCGAGTTCGAGGACTGTTTTGACATCTTCTTTGTGCGTTTCAACATATTGCCAATCAATGCTGATAAAAGAATCTCTATTTGCTAGAACGCTTACCATACCATTGGGATAAACAATTTTCAGTTTGTTCTCAGCAAACTCGTAAATATAGACTTCGCCATCATATGTAATGGTGCGGTCAACATAGTTGATCACCGCGTCCTTTTGATAAATTTTCTTAACTGCCGTTTGTTCGGTGCATCCCGTCATCATTAAAACAGAGCTTAAAAATATTATAACAAAAATGCTTTTGGTTTTATTCATTTATATTTTCCTCCATGTGGAACCGCAGTGGTTACAACAAATCAGGCGTGGTCTCAATCTTTGAATTTCGCTTTATCACCGCCTGAACAAAGCCGGGTTTGTCTTTGACAGCTATAATTACACTTGTTTTTCTCGCTCTAATTTCAAGTCGATCAAATGATATCGCCATAGAAGAGAGCGGATTTACAGTCTTTTTAATCGATAGTATGTCTTTATAGAAAATCGTTTTCTTTATGACACCAAGGAAAATCGTCAGTGAATCGTCTCCAAGTATAACATAATTCTTTAATGTCATATGTACAGCGATCGTATAGACGATTATTACCATCGCTCCGACAATTAGACTTAAAATGCTACTCGTATCCATTTCGTTCAGTGTGTCAACCGTTGCCTTCAACATGAGTAAAAGCACACCCCACCACCAGTAACCTATTTTTCCTCGAAATATCATAATCCCTCCAAACGTTTGTCCTTAGTCATATTTTACATGATTTTTGATTAAAAAGATTGCAAATCCTTCCATCTAATGAAATTTTAAGAATTCACAGTCCACCCACAACCAAACTCAGTTCCTCAAAATCTTTGAACACGGATATCTCAATACCAAGATTTGATAGTAATGCCTCTAGTGCCCTTTGATGCGTCGCCACGATATTACCATATGCCTCCATACGATTTGGATCAAATGAACTTATGATATCAGGTAGCGCCTCAAGCGAAACGCCCGTACCAGAGAATGCATCTTCAAGTTCCAACACAATTTCGTTCGCAGCATAAAATACAGTGACATAATCTTTAATTTCAATCCCATGTGTGATTTTATTATAAAAGTTTATGAGTTCTTCATAGAATCCTGTGAGTTTTTCTTTAACGTCTTCTGGTCGAGTTGCGTCGTAATCGCTTCTCGTCCGTTTAATCAGGTTTGATGTCTCTTCCAGTAATGCTTTCATCGCCACCTTTATCTCGCTAACCTGAGCACTCTGAAACAAAACGTCGTAATATTTCTCGAAATTATACGGCACCAAAGGCATCGCCAACAACTCACCTTTAAGTTTTCCTCTACCGCGTTTCACCGTATCACGGTTTAAAAGTGCGATGGCATTCGTCACTGAAAACACAATATTAATGGCTTTTTTTCTCGAAGCCGTCAAATCATCGCACTTCTCTAGCTCAAAATAAGGTTTGTATGCATTATTCAGCACATTTTCAGCCTTTCCGAGAAACTTTCTAATATCACTGGCGTCCAACGCTTTATCTTTCAAAGCGTTAAAACGGGCAAGATCTGCTTCTGAGCCATAATAGAGAATTTGACCTTCTGTGATGATGGCCGTGATACGCTCATCGTGATTTGCGATCCGCTCCATTCTGTCCCAGCTGATCGGCCAAAAATCGAAACCGATGCCATCGATGATGAATGTTCTACCAAGCTCATACCCTCTCGGTGTGTTCACGACAAAATACATATCCAGATCGGAAAGGCGATGGGTTTCGCCGTATAAATGCGACCCCATCATCACCACCACCGCGACTTCTTCTTTGTAGTCCCTTTTTATTTTATCTATCAATATTTCTGCAGCTCTTATTAATTTCATCCTGATTTCCCCCTTTTTATCGTTAATTTTACCCACTGCTTACATGTCCCTAATTTCAATTTCACAACGCGGTTATATAATGGAGAAAAAGGATAAGGAGGTCTGTAATTATGAGCACACTTAAATCTATGGTTCTCACCAACGACCGAACGCTTTATGAAAAAATTAATCACTCTATGAAGTTTAAATGGTTCGCAAATTTCATGCGCTTCATCACACATTTTGGTGATACTGAGACTGCCGTTTTCTCGATTCTAGTCGCGTTGATATTGGAGCACATTTTTTATATCCCGGTTGGTCAGTATGCCTTACTGACGCTAGTTGTTGCTCAAGTCATCGTGCAGCTCACGAAAAGACTCGTCAATCGACCTAGACCTTATCACTATGGTGATATCATCAAAGTTATGCAGCCCCCAGAATGTCAATATTCATTTCCATCTGGCCATACAGCTTGTGCATTTGCTTTAGCGCTTTCCATCGGAAATATTTTGCCTTTCTTATCAGGTGTGCTGCTCGTAATAGCGGTATTAGTTGGCTTCTCTCGCGTTGCGTTAGGATTTCACTATCCAACCGATGTACTAATCGGTACATTTATTGCTTATGCAGCTCATTCAATCGCACAAAATCTACTCTAGCAGTTCTACTCCATCTTCATATGCAGCGTCATCCCGCCATCATAAATCGCTTTAGGTGTAAATCCCGCATTTAAGTAGATTTTCTTTGCCGCATGATTAAAGCGGTTCACACCAATTTCGAGTTCCTTAGCCCCTTCATCTTTAAGGCGTTCGATCGCCCAATTCAGCATGATTTTACCATAGCCTCTTCCCTGATAGCGTTTATCGATTAATATGATATCGATGTTATAGTAATTTTTCTTTTTATTGATCTCGAGAACGAGTAATCCAATGACGCGACTGCCCTCCATCTGAACAAAAGCATGCTTCGTCTTATACATCAGCGCCATGGCGATCGACGATTTCGCTTCAAGCACGAAACCTTGTTGATCATCGGCAACTTTGAGATTGAGCGCCTGCCACATGTTGCTTTTGCTGAGTTTCACCATTTTGGTGTTCACAGGGTAAGTAAATGCCGCTTCGATCACCTCACGAGAATCGCGTCTATAATAGTGCCACTCGCCAGCTTTGTTTTTGAATGTCTGCTCTTCTGAAACCAAACTTGCAAATGATATCCCGGTTTTGTGATTGAAGTAAAAGAAAAAACCGAACCCTAAAAACGCGATGTTACCACAATCAAACCCATTCGCATTTTCAAAGATCATCCCGTCACCACTAGAGTCGTATTTCAAAACACGATCCCACATCTTTTCAGACAAAATCTTTTTTTCAGCTAGTGCCACAAGCAACTTCTCCATATCCTCAAGCGTCGTCGTAAACACACCCGTTACATGATAGTCAAGTGGTGAACGCACAAGTTCTTTCTCTCTGATGACTGTGGATGAAACGGCATTTGATTCATAGCCTTCCACTGTATGCGACATACCCAGCGGTGAAAATACTTTTTCTGTCAAATATTCAAACACACTCATTCCAGTAACGCGTTTTACGATTTCGGCTAAAAATACTGCGTTTGTTTCAGAACCCCCTCTCCCTGTTGTTCCTGGCGCATACAAAAGGTCACAAGATTCCACGATTGAAAGAACTTTCTCGAAATGTCTGTTCTGGTTTAATGTCTTAAGCTCCATGCGTTTGCGGTCATAGTCGGGTAACGCCAAATAATGCGCATCTTCATTGAGATCAATCATCAAATGGTTATAGAAGTAATCCGATATACCCGAAGTCGATTTCAACAAGTGAATCAACTTGATTTGATCCGCAAACCTGTATTCTGGTATAAATCGGTTAAGTTTGTCTGTGAATTTCAGCATGCCTTGGTCAATCAACATAAAGAAACACATTCCTACTAAAAATGCACTTTCCGAATGCAAAATGTACTTTGAATCTCTGTGCATAGGACGAAGTTCCATCCTGTCCTCGTAACCGTATATGCCCTCATGCACAAGCGCACCATCTTTAATAACAACGAACGCGCCAGACATGTCCCACTCAGCCGACACACGATCAATTTCACTTTTTAATTGCTCACGATCAAATTTCATATGAATCCCCCTAGTATAATTCCCCCGTTTATAGGCACAAAAAAACGGCGCATGCACATAAGCATACACCGTCGTCCTTCAAATAAAGCTGCTTTCGTCACCAATGTGAACCTAAAGCGCAGCACCTATACACGGAGTGTCATCACAATATGTCATAGCATGTTTTAAATCATCGATTTTAGTTATAATAATAGCTTTAATTAACATTTGCATAACCTCCTTTC
>DMYC01000131.1 GCA_003482695.1 Clostridiales bacterium UBA8960 | reverse complement strand
CTCCTAATTTATAACCATGAACCCGTCCAAAAACCCTTGAATAAATCAAAGTCCCAAGTACACTGTTCATAACAACTTCACTGATGATTTTAACATACATCAAATTAAGGGGAATCGTAGATTGAACGAAAAACATGATGATGTAAAATATAAAATGATAAAAAATAGTGCTTAGCCCAATCAAGAAAATGGGCGTCAAGAAATTGCCTTTAAACATGACCTCGATTAGAATGATGGAAATATAAACGATCAGTCCATAAATCAAAAAATTGATGCCCAACATTCTTCCAAGAAAGACGTCTTGTATGGCACCTGACAAAAGTGCAAAAGTAAAGGCATTGCGCTTTGAAGAAAGAGATGCCAAAACAACTGTTATTATTATAGAAAAATTCGGAAGTGCGCCATTGATCCTAAAGATCTGAAACAGCGTACTTGACAGTATGAAATTGATGAAAACTAAAAGAACGACATAACGGGTTTTCATATTTACTCGCCTTCTCCCCCATATGGTATAACCATAACTTTATTGATTTTTTTGAAGTCGACGACAGGGGTTACTTTTATTTTGTTGAGCAACAAATCTTTATCTACGATCACTTCATTGATTTTGCCGATTAAAATACCTTTAGGGTACATGCCTAATCCTGATGTGACGATATAATCGCCTTCTTTTACAGTCGTTGCATGTGGGTCATACAGTTCTCCAATAAGTTCAAAATTAATAGTCCCGCTCAAAATACCGTCATAGTCGTCAGCGACTTTCAGCATTTCAAAACCTACAGAAGACTTCTGGTCGATTATGGATATGACTTTACTCCAGGACTCACCCACTTCATAAACAAGTCCGACTAGACCCTTTCCATTGATGACGGTACTATTTTTTGTGACGCCATGGTTTGAGCCGGCGTCGATGGTAAACATGTTGAACCAGTTGCCCACATCTTTCGCGATGACGTTACATGAAACATATGATAAATTGGTGTCTGTACCAATATAGTTTAATGCGCGTTTTAATTCTTGAAGTTCGGCAAGTTCCTTTTGATACATAGTCAAAGAAACGATTTGCTCTTTGAGCGCCTCGTTTTCCTTTGAAATGTTTTCATTTAAGTTTTTGTAGTTTAACACATTCAGCAAAGGCTCCGTCTTATCATCAATAAAATTGCCGACGGATGTGAAAAACCTCTGAATTGGTGCAAGAGCTGAACCAAGTTTACTTTCAATAAATGTGATCCGATCTCTGCCACCAAATGATAACACCATCAACACAACCAGCATAATGCCAACAATGACCATGATGGTTTTACTATAACGATTGTTCATTTTACCCACCATTATCCATCAATTTATAACGATCTTGAGCTAATGAATACCTCTCTCAGTTCGTTAAAACTTTCTACGGCCTTGCTCGTTCCTATTGCGACGCAATCAAGTGGATTGTCTGCAATTCTCACTGGCATACCAGTCTCAAGTTTGATCAATCTATCCAAATCATGTAACAATGCTCCACCACCAGCTAATACGATACCCGCTTGGTAAATGTCAGAAGCAAGTTCAGGAGGCGTTTTCTCAAGTGTGGATTTAATGCCTTCTATGATGGATTGAATCGGTTCTCTAATGGCTTCATATATTTCGCTTGATTGCAAAACAAGTGTATTAGGAAGCCCAGTCACTAAATTTCTACCAGTAATCTCAAACTGACGCTCCTGGTTCGGGATCATCGCACAAGCGATGCTCATCTTGATGTTTTCAGCCGTTCTCTCACCGATCATCAAACTGTATTTCTTTCTAACATAATTGATGATCGAATCATCAAGTTCATCACCAGCGATTCGAATCGAACGGCTAGTCACGATGCCGCCAAGTGAAATGACAGCGATTTCTGTTGTGCCCCCACCAATATCGACAATCATACTGCCAATTGGTTCAGTAATAGGCAAATCAGCACCTATAGCAGCAGCCATAGGTTCTTCGATTAAAAAGGCATCTTTTGCACCTGCAGACAATGAAGCTTCATAGACAGCTCTTTTCTCTACTTCCGTTATCTGTGACGGTATACCCACGACAACTTTTGCGCCTGTGAATATATTCAAGTTTGGAACCGCTTTATTGATAAAATATTTAATCATTTTTTGTGTGATATCAAAATCCGCGATTACACCATCTTTAAGTGGTCTAATTGCGCGAATTTGTCCAGGTGTCTTACCAATCATCTCTTTTGCTTCTCTTCCTACAGCAAGGACTTGTCCTTTATCGTTGATCGCCACTACTGATGACTCTCTTACGACGATTCCTTTGCCTTTTACACATACCAGTGTGTTGGATGTGCCTAAATCGATGCCTAAATGCTTATAAAATAATCCGAATCTCATAATTCTTTCCTTTCGTAATCAAAGTTGATTCTCTTCTTTAAAACTATAGTATTTTTCTTTGCCAATTATTATATGATCAATCAACGGAATACCGATTAACTGTCCAGCCTCAAATAACCTTTTTGTGATATTGACATCTTCCTTACTCGGGTCGATGTGCCCTGATGGATGATTGTGTACGGCGATAAGTGAAGCTGCATTTCTCTTGATTGCTCGATTGAATACTTCTCTAGGATGGACGATCGAAGCATTCAAACTTCCGATGGATATGACTTCCCAATTAATGACTTCATTTTTTGTATTTAAAAATACTGTGATAAATTTTTCCACTTTAGAGTCTGCCAGTTCTGCATAAAAAAAACCGACCACTTCTGAAGGCGACGACATTCTAATATTTCTAAGAGGCTTTACTTGTCTAAGTCGCTTACCAAGCTCAATGGATGCAAGAAGTTGACAAGCTTTAGACTCTCCAACACCTTCAAACTTACATAATTCTTCCATCGTAAGTTCACCGAGTATAGATAAATCGTCATTGCAACTTGAGATAATCTCTGCACCGATGTCGATGGCATTTCTTTTTATGGACCCCGTTCTAATCAGTATGGCAAGCAGTTCAGAGTTGCTTAAATGTGCAACCCCTTTCGTAATAAGTCTTTCGCGAGGTTGCTCAGAAAATGGTATGTTCTTAATCATGTGAAGCTCCTTATTCAATCAAATCCAACTGAAAATGTTTTTTCAGTAAAACATTGAGTTTAGAGAGCGGCAAACCCATGACATTAAAAAAATCGCCATCTATTTTGTCTACCAATAATGCGCCATAGCCTTGTATTCCGTATGCACCTGCTTTATCATCCGCTTCGCCTGTCTTTAAGTACAAATCGATGTCTTCTTCAGATAACTCGACAAATCTCACTTTAGTGCAAACGTAATCAACAAACTTACGATTCGTTGCAACATGTACTAAAGCAACGCCTGTATAAACCTCATGATCTTTTCCGCTAAGTGACATCAACATCATTTTAGCATCCTCTCGATCTCTAGGTTTATTCAATATTCGACCATCGAATACCACGGTATCACATGCTATGATCAGTGAATCTTTATAATCACAAGACAATTTTAAAGCTTTTTCCAGAGATAAACCCATGACGTTCTGTATAGGTGTTTCGCCATGACGTACTATTTCTTCAATATCGCTTGGAATGGCTTTAAATGAAATATGGAATTGTCCAAGTAACTCAACCCTTCTCGGCGATGCCGAGGCTAAAATGACATTCATAGTCTTTTATAAATGATGAATGCGGTTACGATGCCTATGATTCCCGCTACATTTAAGTTCAGCTTAAAACCGAAAGTGATAAGAATGACATTCAGGTCAACTAAAAAAGGGTCAACGCCGATGCTTTTTCCGAAATTCAACACCGGAATTGCATCACCGAGTGCAGCTCCAAGTAAACTTCCAAAAATCGCACCAATCAATAGCAAAACTAACAAAACTAAATGATCATTACCTTTTACTCTCATTACGACCTCTTAAGCATACCATATTTTTACATTTATTGCTATTTATTACCACTTAATTCAGAACGATAACATTCTCAATCTAAACTATAGTTTAACATTATGCACCTTTAATTACAAGGAAAACAGGGACTCTAAATCATGAATTAAATTAAATATTCAATGTAGCGGGTCAAATACTGTTAACCGTTTAAACAAAAAAATAAAGGGCTGGCATTATATTAAGTCAATAGACCTAGTTAAATGACAACCCTTCACTCTTTAGCTTACGGCTTCTACAAATCTCTTAGACAAATCGCCTTGAATGGCTTTCGTCGGACATTTTTCAACACAAATCATACAATTTGTACACTTATCATAATCAATTTCAGCTAAATTGTTAATGACGTGAATGGCATCATATGGACAACTTCTCTCGCAAATGCCACAAGCGATACATGCTACGTTACAATTTTTCTTAACCATAGGACCTTTGTCTTTGTTATTACAAGCAACAATAGTCAGTTGTTCATATGGCACTAAACTAATTACAAGTTTTGGACAGATGACGACGCATTTATTACATGCGGTACATTTTTCCGGATCGACTTCTGCAAGCCCTTTGTCATTGATGTGAATCGCATCAAAAGGACAAACTTGAACACATGAACCTAGTCCCATACAACCATATAAGCATTTTTTAGGACCACCATTCAACATGTTTGCAGCCACACAACTATCGAAACCGTCATAATCGTATCTGTTTCCACAATTCTCATCGTGACCTTCACATTTAACTCGAGCGACTTTTTTAACCGTTGCGCCTGCGGCAAGACCCATTATTTCAGCGACTCTTTGTGCAACACCTGCACCACCGACAGGACAACCGTTAACAGGGGCATCCCCTCTTACGACAGCATTTGCAAAACCATCGCAACCTGGATAACCACATGCGCCACAGTTAGCGCCCGGTACTGCATCACGTACTTCTATCACTCTTGGATCAATTTCAACTGCAAACTTCTTTGAAGCAAATGCCAGAAGTGCACCAAATATCAAGCCCATGGCACCAAGGCTGGCACCTGCGAGTATAATCGTATTTGTATCCATGCTCTAACCTCCTATACTAAGCCGGTAAAGCCTAGAAAGGCTATTGACATAAGGCTTGCAGTGACAAGTGCTATTGGAAAACCCTTAAAAGGTCCAGGAACATCAGACGTTTCCAGTTTCTCTCTGATACCTGCGAACAATACGATTGCAAGTGAAAAACCGATTGCAGCAAATAATGAGTGGAAAATGGTCTGAACCAAACCGAATTTATATTGAATATTTAACAGCGCCAAACCCAAAACGGCACAGTTCGTGGTAATCAGTGGTAAGAAAACCCCTAATGCTTGATATAAGGTCGGGCTCATCTTTTGAAGTACGATTTCAACAAACTGAACGAGTGAAGCAATGACTAGAATAAACGCTGCTGTTTGTAGATACTCAAGTCCAAATCTAACAAGTACATAATACTGCACAAAGTATGTGATCGTACCTGCAAGTGTAATAACAAACGTAACCGCCATACCCATGCCAAATGCTGTTTCTACTTGCTTTGAAACGCCTAAAAATGGACAAATCCCTAAAAATCTCGATAAGACAAAGTTGTTAACGAGAATTGCACTGACCATTATGACAAAAATACTTGCATTTTCCATTTACAACCCCCCCTTATTTCGCTTTCTTTATTTGGTAACTATTATATAGTGCCAATAGTAAACCAAGTGCTAAGAATCCACCTGGAGGCAGAATCATAATAAGTGCCGGTTGATAATTTGCCCCGAGAATCGAAATGTCAAAAATACTGCCATTGCCAATTATCTCGCGAACTGCCCCTAACACCATAAGTGCCAATGTGAAGCCCAATCCCATCCCTATGCCGTCTAGTGCGGAGTCCACAACACCATTTTTGGATGCAAACGCCTCTGCTCTAGCTAAAATAACACAGTTTACAACGATCAGTGGAATAAAGAGGCCAAGTGCGCTAAACAAATCAGGCAAAAAGGCTTCCATCATCATTCCGACAACTGTAACAAATGTTGAAATGACAACAACAAATGCAGGAATTCTTACTTGAGCTGGGATTAATCGTCTAATAAGTGAAATAACGATATTTGAACTGACTAGAACAGCCGTCGTTGCGAGACCCATACCCACACCATTGATCGCAGATGTTGTGACCGCAAGAGTTGGACACATACCTAGCAATTGAACAAAAATCGGATTTTCTCTAAGGATACCTTTAGTTAAATGACTTATCTTCAATTTCCAATACCCCCATTCTCAATAATCCAGTTAAATGCTTCGATCGAAACATTTGCACCGTTGGAAATGGCAACACTTGAAATCGTTGCACCAGTGATTGCTTGAATGTCGTTTCCAGTTGCGCTTGTCTTGGAAGTGCCAATCTCAGAAGCTGCAGATTTCCCTGCATACTGTCCGAAAAACGCTTCGTCCTTTGCTTTTGCACCTAAACCTGGTGTCTCGTTATGACTACCAACACGTAATCCCGTTACATTGCCATCCACATCAATTCCGGTAACGACTTCAATATTGCCTCCAAATCCAGTAGGTGTAGATTTGAATACGTAACCAATGACATCGCCATTCGCATCTTTGCCTAGATAGGCTTCCGTAATGGGTTGAAATTTATCTTTCAACATTTCCAAATTTTCACCAGTGATGTCTTCAAACACTGCGGCAATCGATAGAACTTCTTTTTTTGCAAGTTCATTAGCCAAGAATCTTTGTTCCGCAATCTTATCTTTCGTAACTTCGTTCGTCATACCAAGCGCTAAAGCGGCAACAAGACTTACGATTAATAGCACTAAACCCGTTTTAATAATATCTTTCATTATTTCGCACCCCCAAACACGCGTTGTTTAGAGTATTTATCAATCAATGGCGCTGCAACATTCATAAGCAAGATTGAATATGAAACACCCTCAGGATAACCACCATAAAAACGGATGACAACCGTTATAAGCCCCATTCCGAGTGCATAGAAAATCTGTCCCCTTGGTGTAATAGGTGAAGACGCATAATCTGTCGCCATAAAGAAAGCACCTAAACTCAAACCACCTGAGAGAATATGAATCATCGTTGTCGTTAAGTCAAAACCCGTTATAAATAATGTTAAGATTGCGACTGTTCCAATGTAAATCCCTGGAATTTTAATCGAAATAATACCTTTATATATGAGATATAACCCACCCACTAAAAGGAGAAGTGCAGAGGTCTCACCGATACTGCCACCTATTCTACCGATCAACATGTCCATAAGGCTCGGTAATTGAGCACCAGTGCCTTCTTTTAATATGCCAAGTACTGTAGCAGTGGCAGTGGCATCAGTTGTAACAGAAGACCATGTCGTCATTTGAACAGGCCATGATGCGACCAAAAGCGCACGTGCTGCAAGTGCAGGGTTGATAAAGTTGTGACCTAATCCACCAAATGCTTGTTTTACGATGGCAATTGCAAATATGCTACCTACAACTGGAATCCAGTATGGCACTGTTGAAGGCAAATTCATACCGAGCAACAGTCCAGTCACAACTGCACTAAAGTCATCGATCGTTATGGTTTGTTGTCTGATCTTTTGGCAAGCGGCCTCAGTCACCATCGCTGTAACGATGGATATCACCAAAATAATCAGTGCGCGCATTCCAAAATTATATACGCCATATGCTGCTGCCGGTGCAAGTGCTATCGTAACATCCCTCATAATCTTTTGTGTCGTTTCAGAAGATCTAATATGAGGTGATGATGATACCGTTAATCTATTTTCCATTGTCATCCTCCCCTATTTTCTCTTTCTTGCCAATATTTCACGCTTTGCAACGCGAATGGATTGAAGAAGTGGCCTTTTTGCAGGACATATAAACGAACATGAGCCACATTCGATACAGTCAAGCGCATTGTATTTAGCCGCTTTATCATAATCGTGCATTAAAGCATAAGCGCTAATTTGAATAGGTTCAAGATTGATAGGACAAATTGTGACGCATTTGCCACATTTGATGCATGCCGTCGGTTCTGGCAACTTAGCTTCTTCTGGACTAAACACGAGAATGCCTGACGTATTTTTCATCGCTGGTAACGCATCAGAGAACTGTGCAACGCCCATCATCGGGCCGCCTAGTAAAATTTTGCCAGGTGTGCCATTGTAACCATCACAAAAATCGATCAACGCTTTAAGAGGTGTACCGACCTTAAATCTGATGTTTTTAGGTGATTTTATGCCTTTTCCTGTCACTGTGCAAACGCGCTCAACTAAAGGTATCCCCGTTTCAAACAGATTGCCGATCGTCGCAGCGGTTGCGACGTTGTTCACGACGACGCCAATATCCATCGGCAAGCCACCTGATGGAATCGTCCTTCCAGTACAAGCGAAAATAAGCTGTTTCTCTGCCCCTTGAGGGTACTTTGTTTTTAGACCGACGACTTTAATATCCGTGTTCTTTGCAGCTTCAGTCATCGTAGCGATTGCATCAGGTTTATTGTTCTCAATTCCGATCACACCATTTTTAACGCCAAGTGCATGCATGAGAATTTGCAAACCTTTGATAATAAGACCGGATTCTTCAAGCATCAATCTGTGGTCACATGTTAGATAAGGCTCGCATTCAGCACCGTTAAGTACAATCGTATCAATTGTTTTGTCTGGCGGTGGAGATAATTTAACATGAGTTGGAAAACCTGCGCCACCCATACCAACAATACCCGCGTCTTTAATAAGATCCACGATTTCTTTACCCGATAGCGTTTTGTAATCAGGTTTTGGTTTTACAGATTCGTGCAACTCGTATTTTTCATCATTTTCAATGACCACACAAGTATCAAATCCGTATGCCGTATTTTGTTTTCTAACATCCAGAACCGTACCAGAAACAGAACTGTGGACATTAGCTGACACGAAACCACCCGCGGCACCGATCAACTCACCAACTTTGACCTCGTCACCTTTTTTTACCGTAGGTTCACAAGGCGCACCGATATGCTGCCTTAAAGGAATCTCAAGAACCTTAGGGCCTAAGAAATCAACAATCGGTAGATGTTCAGTCGATTTTTTAGCGTGCGGAGGATGGATTCCTCCTTTAAAAGTTAAAAGCCCCATTTATACTCACCCCTTTAGAAAATTTTGACGAAACTTTATGGAAAAGAAATTATACTGTATACAATTTCTAATCTTACCACTAACAATAATACTATAAAATATTATTGAGGTCAATGCACGACACGTTGAAATTTCAATATTTCAGACGCATATATGGTTAAAGATTTACCAATCTTATTTTGCTTGAAGTCCTTGATATCAGCTATTTGTTTCTAATTATTAACATTTCTAGTGTATCACATAAATGTTTTAATGTTAATTTGTTATCAAGATTTTTCAATAATAACACAAAATAAAATCGGGACTCAAACAGTGTGTATCAAGCTGTTTTAGTCCCGCTCATGTCAAGGTTTCTAACCTATTAATTTCTGAATTTCCGATATGACTTTTTCTGCGACGAAAGGTTTAACGATGAATCCCTTAGCGCCAGATTTGACTGAATCGATCACCATGCCTTCTTGCCCCATGGCGCTGCACATCAAAATCTTTGCATCGGGGAATTCTTTCGTGATCATGCGAACGCTTTCGATGCCGGTCATCTCTGGCATTGTAATGTCCATAGTCACCAAATCCGGTTTGAACTCCTTGAATTTCTGATAGGCTTCAATCCCATTTCCCGCTTCCGCTACAACTTCGTATCCGGCCTTGGTCAGAATATCAATCAGCATTTTTCTCATGAACAATGCATCATCAACGACAAGAATTTTCTTTTTCATATACACCTCCAGCAATAATGTCATTTAGATCAAATTCATAGCACCCATAAAAAGCAATAACACCAAAACCATTTTCTTAAATTTAACATCGTCAATTTTATTGCCTAAATAAATGCCAGAAAAAGTGCCTATCACCATGACGGGCAAAAGCGAGACCATATTCACTAAAGTCGGGTTGTTAAACAAGCCTTTATTATAGTAAAGAATAATCGTCACAATGTTAAGGGTAATAAACAAAAACGTTAGACTGCTTCTGAATTCCACTTTATTTTTGTTGTCATTCGCGAGTAAAACAACAACAGGTGGGCCGCTTAATGAAACCGCGCCGTTTAGGATACCGCTCAATATTCCGGTTATGATATATGAAACGGTTTTGTTTTTTATATTCAGTTTATAACCTTTTAACATAATGAGTGCGATTCCAATAAGCAAAATACTGATACAGGCTTTCAAAATACGTTCATCAACAAATAAAAGCAATCTTACACCAAGTGGAATAAAAAGAATCGCGAATAAAGTAAGTAAGCCAATCTCTTTAAAAACTGGACGTATTCTAAGTTTAACCAAAATGATCAAATTAAGCACAATACTAAATAAAACAAGAGTGGGCACAACCACTTTCAGTTCAAAAATAAGTCCGAGTAGAGGTAAAGCAATCAGTGAAAAACCAAAACTAGTAGCGCCTTGAACCAAAGCTGCAAAAAATATGATGATTGAGGCAAATATGATGTCCATGAGTTCTCCCTTAAGTAAATTTAAGCTTTATTTATTATAACATTTATGGGTGAAACTTCAAAAGGAATAAATGTTGAAAAAGATAATGAAAAAAACCTTGACTTTTAACCATGCAAAAACTATAATAAAAAAGTCGCAACATGATACGCGGATGTGGTGGAACGGCAGACACGCACGCTTGAGGGGCGTGTGAGGTAACTCGTATGGGTTCAAATCCCATCATCCGCACCATAAAAAAAACGACCTAATTTTTAGGTCGTTTTTTTATTTGTCAACTATGCAACCTTTCAATCACAAACTTCAAATAAAACGCTATTTGCTTGTGAAGCGCTTCCAAATCACGGTCATTGGAAATGACATAATCGGACATGCTGCGCTTTAAATCGATTGGCATTTGAGCGCGTATTTTCTTCAAAGCCAAATCCTCGCTAATCTGATCACGCGCCATGATGCGTTTTAGTGTTATTGCTTCTGAAGCATAGACCAATAAGACTTCGTCATAATTGGCTTTAGAATCTGTCTCAAACAAAAGTGGCACATCGACAAAAATGATTGCTTCAGATGTAAATTGATTAATTTCATCTCTGATTCGCATCTTAATGATGGGATGCAATATATTGTTGAGTCGATCTCTTAAAATGTCGTTATTAAAAATGATTTCGGCAAGTTTACGACGATTCAGAGATCGATCAAAATTCAGAACGCCTTCGCCAAAAGATTCAACAATATGATGCAATCCAATCTCCCCCGGCATAACGACTTGCCTAGCTATTTGGTCTGCATCGATTACAGGGTAACCTAGAGACATCAAATATCGGCTGACTTCACTTTTGCCAGTTCCGATGCTGCCTGTGATGCCGATAATAAAGGGCTTTTTCTTAATCGCATTATTTTGCGTCATACCAACTCACTCCAGTGTTCATATCAATTTTAAGCGGCACGGATAATGCATAAGCCTCTTCCATACTTTTTTTCAATATATCTTTGACGATATCCAGTTCATCTTTTGGAACGTTTATAATCAATTCGTCGTGCACCTGAAGTATGAGTTTTGATTTCAGTCCATTCTCTTTAAGGTTGTTGTAAACTTTAATCATCGCC
>DMYC01000002.1:6106-6344 GCA_003482695.1 Clostridiales bacterium UBA8960 | reverse complement strand
ATGTGAGCTATGCATTGGTCGACCCAAGAGTACGCGTTAAGTAATACGCTTCTGGATAATTACGGATAATAGGAGGATAATAATGGCTGATTTAAATAAAGTCACAAAGCAGCAAGAAAAAAAGACTAAAAAGAAAGCGATTGGCCCTTGGCAGATTGCTTGGGAACGCTTTAGAAAAAATAGAGTCGCGGTAGTCGGTGCAAGTTTATTTTTAATCATCGTACTCGCTGTAATATTT
>DMYC01000002.1:0-6050 GCA_003482695.1 Clostridiales bacterium UBA8960 | reverse complement strand
ACGAGCAAGGAAGAGATGTTCTTCTACGTTTATTCGTAGGGGGTAGAATTTCCATTTTGGTAGGTCTGATGGCGGCGAGCGTTTCGGTTACACTCGGATCGCTTGTCGGCGGAATCGCAGGATACTACGGTGGCAGAGTGGATGATATCCTCATGCGTATCGCGGAAATCATCTATTCGATTCCATTTACACCGACTGTCATCTCGATTTCGGCAGCGCTCATGTGGCGCGTCAGCTCAGAGCAAAAGATGTATTTCGTTATGCTCCTCATCGGTATCTTAAGCTGGCCTGGTCTTGCACGACTCGTTAGAGGCCAGATTCTATCGCTAAGAGAGCAAGAATTTATGCAAGCGACTGAAATTTTAGGCATATCGGATGCATCAAAAATTGGTAGACACTTATTGCCTAACACACTAGCCTATATCATCGTCAGCGCAACACTTGGTATGGCGGGTGCGATACTCACAGAAGCAGGCCTATCGTTCTTAGGTCTAGGCGTAACACCACCGACTCCAACATGGGGTAACATGGTTGAGCGTGCGAGAAATACCAATGTATTCAGAAATATGCAATGGTTATGGATACCGCCAGGCGTAATGATCATGTTGACGGTTGTAAGCATCAACCTTTTAGGTGAAGGCTTACGTGATGCGTTTGATCCAAAAGAGATAAGGTAGGTGCGAAGATGAAGGAAATATTAGTAGTAGAAGACTTGACGACGCACTTTTTCACAGATAAAGGCGTGGTAAAAGCGGTTGATGGCAACTCGTTTGTGCTCAAAGAAGGCCAAACGCTTGGTGTCGTAGGAGAGTCGGGCTGTGGTAAGAGCATCACGGCGATGAGTATCCTCAACCTGATAGAGAAACCAGGAAGAATCGTAAGAGGTTCAATCAAATTTGATGGTGAAGAGCTCGTCGGCATCGACGAGAAGAAGCTGAGAACGTATAGAGGCAACGAGATTTCGATGATTTTCCAAGAGCCGATGACTTCACTGAACCCAGTGTTTAGAATCGGGGATCAGATCGGTGAATCGCTTAAGTTGCACCAAAAGATGAAAAAACACGAAGCACATGAAAAGGCAATCGACCTCCTCAAGCTCGTCGGTATTCCGAGAGCGGAAAAAGTGGTGAGAGATTATCCGCATCAACTCTCAGGTGGTATGCGTCAAAGAGCGATGATCGCGATGGCACTTGCATGTAACCCAAAAATATTGATCGCAGATGAACCGACGACAGCGCTAGATGTAACGATTCAGGCGCAGATCCTGTCACTGATGAACGATTTGCAAAAGAAAACGAATACGGCAATCATGCTGATCACCCATGACCTTGGAGTCGTCGCACAAATGGCGCATCATGTACTGGTCATGTATGCCGGAAAAATCGTGGAGTCGGCATCCGCTATAGACATCTTTAAAAATCCAAAGCACCCATACACGATTGGTCTTCTCGAATCCATTCCGAATCTCGATGAGGACAAAGCGCGCCTGAACAGTATCGAAGGGGTTGTACCAAATCCGTTTGAACTGCCAGAAGGCTGCTACTTTGAACCAAGATGTAAATTTGCGATGGAAAGATGTAAGACAGAGCAGCCAAGCATCTATACGGTAGGTGAAAACCATACTGCATCGTGCTTCTTGCACTGTAAAACGGAGGGCTAACAGACATGAAAGAGAAAATATTAGAAGTAAGAGACATAAAGAAGTACTTTCCGATCAAAGGCGGCTTTTTACAAAAGACAGTGGCAAATGTAAAAGCGGTTGACGGTGTATCATTTGATGTCCTCCGCGGTGAAACGATTGGTCTGGTAGGGGAGTCGGGATGTGGAAAATCCACACTTGGAAGAACCATCGTCAGATTATACGAGCCGACAGAAGGCGAAATCATATTTAATGGAAAAGATATATCAGGATTCAAAGGACAAGAGCTCAAGCAACTAAGAAAACAGATGCAGCTCATATTCCAAGACCCGTATAGTTCACTGAACCCAAGAATGAACGTCAGCACAATCGTAGGCGAAGCAATGCTTGCACACGGCATCGTGAAAAAAGGACCGGAATTTCAGCAAAGAGTGACAGAAGTAGTTGAAATGTGTGGACTTTCGGCGTATCATATCAACAGATACCCTCACCAGTTCTCAGGTGGACAGAGACAGAGAATCGGCATCGCGAGAGCCCTTGCCCTCAACCCGGAGTTTGTGGTGTGTGACGAGCCAGTATCGGCACTTGACGTATCGATTCAGTCACAAGTACTCAACCTCATGATGGATTTACAGGAAAAGATGGGTTTATCGTACCTATTCATCTCACATGACTTGAGCGTTGTAAAACACATAAGTGACAGAATCGGTGTCATGTATCTTGGTTCACTCGTCGAGATGGCGGATAAGACAGATTTATATTTAAGCCCGATGCATCCATATACAAGAGCGCTGTTATCGGCAATCCCGGTTGCAGACCCGACGAAACTGAAGAAAATGGAGCCTATCATAGGCGAGATTCCAAGTAACGTCAACACGCCTTTAGGCTGTAAATTCCATACGAGATGTCCATACGCAAAAGACATCTGTAAGGAAATCGTCCCACCAACGAAGGAAGTAACACCAAGACATCTTGTCGCTTGCCATTTTGCAGGTGAAATCTAAAATAACTAGGTTATCACATTTGTGTTCGCATCACATTTGTGGTAACCTATTTTTGTGAAATACAAGTGAGAGGTGTTTATGAAACGAATAGATAAGAATGCTTTACTTAAAACAGATTTCCATACCCATTCAAATTTTTCACCAGACTCAAAAGCATCCATGGAGACTATGGTGGTTGAAGCGATAAATCGAAAGATCACAGATCTTGCATTTACAGATCATGTGGATTTGGATGCGGATTTAGAAGTGCATGGTCTTGACTGGGACTTTGATCGGTCAAATTATGAGAAAAGCATAAATGAACTAAATGGCACATATGGTGAAAAGATTAGAATCTATCAAGGGATAGAGATTGGCATACAACCGCATTTAGCGAAAGCCAACACAGCGATAATCCAAGAAAGTGCGTTCGATTTTGTAATCGGGTCTGTACATTCTGTGGAACGAAGAGATTTGTACCATCGAAAGTTTTTCGACAGCCACTCTGATAAAGAGGCTGTGAGAATTTACTTTGAAGAAATGTATGAAAGTGTTAAGTCATTTGACGCATTGTCTGTACTGGGCCATCTTGATTTGTATAAAAGGTATAAACCTGAACTTGGAAAAATAAAGCTTAATGAATATCAAGAAATTGTCGAGGAAATTTTCAAGCATCTTATTCAAAATGGAAAAGGGATTGAGATCAATTCAGGTGGACATCGATATGGACTTGACCAAAACAACCCTTCTGATCAACTGCTAAAGCTGTATAAGGAAATGAATGGCGAAGTCATTACTCTTGGGAGCGATGCACATGGTCCGGAATTCTTAGCCTATAAATATGAAGAAAACATTGAAAAAATTAAAGCGATGGGATTTAAGTATATCTGTACTTTCAATAAAATGAAGCCTATCTTTCATAAAATTTAGGAGGGTTTTTTATGATAATTCTAGATGAACTAAAAAAAATAGGCCTGGAAATGGGTACTAAATTTATTATGGTTCTGGCTGTATTGGTTATTGGGTTTAAAATTGTAAGCTTTATTGAACATCGAGTGATGAAAAATCGTTCGTGGATAAAAATAGATCCTACGCTTCAATCCTTTTTGAAATCCTTTATGAAAATCGCTTTGAAAATGATGGTTATCGTCACTGCGATTTACTCAGCTGGAGTTGAAATGACAACTTTTGTCGCCGTTATTGGTGCTGCTGGGCTGGCTATTGGACTTGCATTACAAGGCAGTTTGTCCAATCTCGCTGGAGGGGTATTGATTATAGGTTTGAGGCCATTTAAGGTAGGAGATTATGTTGAGGGGGCTGGACAAGCAGGCACTGTCACTGAAATCGGATTGTTTTATACACATTTGACGACACCTGACAACAAAGCGGTCATAATACCGAATGCGAGCATCGCAAATAGCTCGCTTGTGAATTACGGCGTTTTTCCGACTCGAAGAGTTGACCTCGACTTTTCTGTCGCATATCATTCTCAAATAAAACTTGTAAAAAGTGTGATCTTAGATGTAGTCGAAAGAAACGAACTGATCATGAAAGATCCTGAGCCATTCATCCGCCTTGCAAAGCATGGCGCGAGTTCACTTGATTTCAAATTGAGGGTTTGGGTTAAATCAACAGATTATTGGGATGTCTATTTTACATTGCTTGAAGAGGTCAAAGACGCATTTGACTTGGCTGGAATCGAGATTCCTTACCCTCATGTGGTCGTTCAACAGGGTTGATAAACAGATTTTTTTTTGATTATAGGTGCAAGCCACTCTATCGAGAGTGGCTTCGTTTTATTTGTAAAGCAATGTGAAATATTAAGATTTGTTCAATAAATTAAGTGTTCAGATAAATTAAGTGATGTATACATAATCATATCAGAAGCACGTTAAAAAATGGACGAAGAGAACTCCGTAAAAATTTATTTTTATGATTTTATAGAAGCCTTACAATTAAAGGGCTTCAAAATACGCAAATTGTTTCGGGTTTCAAAGTATTGTCTTTGCATATCGCAATCGATTCGAAGACTCAGAGAAAAAAGAGCAAAATTAAAATGTTTCGAGATTTTAACAATATTTTCGAATCATTTTTAGGTGTTTTATTTTCAGATAAATTGTAGTAGAATGAAAAATATCTTGAAACAAGATGTGAACAAACTTAAAACAAAATCTGCAAAATGAAGATAGAGATTTTTTTATATGCAGATTGATGATCGTTTTGAGTTTTTATTTTTACCTTTTTTAAATTATTACAGAATGATTAAATTCGTTTGAACAAAATATGTCGTCATTTACAGATTATGTTCAAATTTTTCTTTTGGCTGAAATTGTCAAACTATTTCAACTATTCAAACGCATTATGGTTATAAACCGCATCAAGGTTTATATAGAGCATCATGGGGTGTAACATTCACTCTAAGTTAAGCATTAGAAAAAGGAGGATTATTAAATGAAGAAGTCGTTAGTATTGTTACTTGCATTAGTCATGGTCGCATCTGCATTCCTTGCTGGATGTAGCCCTAAGCAAGAAGTGGTGACCGAACCTACTACTGCAGCTCCTGGAGAAGTAACAACAGAAGCTCAAACAGTTGTTGAACCAGAAGGTTTAATAACAGTAGGAATCACAGAAGCATCAGGTAACTTCAACCCGCTCTATTATTCATCTGCATATGATGGATACGTGGTTGACATGGTATTCCAAGGCCTTATCGCTAGAAATTTTGATGGCGAATATGAACCTTCTATCGCAAGCAGCTGGGAATATTCAGCAGATAACAAGTCAATCACTTTCAAAATGAGAGATGATGTGGTTTTCTCTGATGGACAACCTTTAACAGCTCATGACGTTGTATTCACTTACCAAGTATTGGCAGACCCATCTTACACAGGTAGATATGGATCAACTGTAAAAGATATGGTTGGCTATAATGAATACACAAAAGGCGAAACGACTGAATTCAAGGGCGTTGTAGCACTTGACGATTACACTGTTCAATTTAATTTTGTTGAGCCACTTCGTGTAAACTTTGCTAACTGCGGTTTTTCAATTATACCTAAGCACTATTATGGAAAAGATTTTGCTGTAGGCAACACTTCAGCAGTTGAAACGATTACAACAGATGCTATGGGTTCAGGTCCATACGTTGTTGCACAGTTCAAAGAAAAAGAACTCGTTTACCTTGAGAGAAATCCTTTATATGTTGGCGAAGGCTACATGATTAAGGAAATCATCCTTAAATTCGTCGATATGACAACGGATATCGTTGAACTTACAAGCGGTTCTGTAGATTTATTAGCAGGACAAATCGAGCCTAAGAAAATTTCTGAAGCTAGAAACGCTGGATTCTCAATCAACAGCTACAACAGAAGCGGTTACGGATATGTTAAGACAAACAACCAATTCGGCCCAACTGCTGATGTAAAAGT
>DMYC01000192.1:2303-8008 GCA_003482695.1 Clostridiales bacterium UBA8960 | reverse complement strand
TAAAAAACGGTAAAATCGTCAAGGCCTCAGCAACTCTTAATTGGATCGGACCAAAACTGCTAAAACTAAAAACCATTACAAGCACCACATATAATGCTGCAATAATTCCAGCTTTCACTAAATAATTCACACTCTTATTCATTTTTCCTCCTAGTTTTGTTTTTTGACAGGATGGTTTCGAACTGTCATTTTAACTTGTTTATTATACCATATCGAAATTTAAAGTAAATCGGTTTGTTTTCGTTTTGTATACTTTATACAATAAGTGTGTGAAAACGTTCAAATACCAAAAGTGCATCCAAAGTTAATATACCAGACCATTCGCGTTTTGCGATTTCCCAATCTTCATGATACGCCCCCCAACTCCAAGTTGGCAAAACACAACCATTTTCGTGAATTTTGTCGATTAAAAAATTAACGTTTTTCTTTAGAACGACGTCGTCGATCTCAAAAATATCATCTTCTGTTAACATGATGAATTTCAGTGGATACGGTACATAATCATCCCATTTTGATGAATCAAGACTCACCAAAAGTGTATACGCTTGCTTTAATTGCGGCACCAAGCTTACACGTTCGATGTCAGACAACTTGTTATAAAGTCTAATAAACGCAAAAACTTCATGTTCTTCAAATGCTTTTAGGTCTAAAAAGTACTGAATATAGACTTCTTTGATCGACTCAACATCCAGATGCTTCACATGTCCACTAAATTCTATCAAATAGCCTACAAGTTCTGCACTTGGGTTACCGTGCATTTTATCTTGCGGTTCATGATACTTCCACCAAGGTGCGTGGGGAAACAGGTTCACTGCCTTCCCTACACTCTCCCACCCCATTATTTTAGCATCAAATGTGTGTTCCAGATAATGAATCGCTTTAACGATCGATTCTTCAGCGCCATCCGTTGATTTGAACTGGCTTAATAAACGCAGCGCAACTGAAGTGGCCATCGGAGATGAATATGGCATTCTAAAATCCGGTTCAAGTGCATTTCCAAAACCACCATCTTTATTTTGATACATTTTAATTGCTTTCACAATTTTCTCTGGACAAGGGCCAATATAATGATGTCCAAAGATAAGTTTTTCTAAATATCTTGCATTGTTTAAAATGTAACGCGAAGAAGCGTCAAAAGCGGATTGGTTTAAATGTTTCATAAAAACCTCCTTCTAGACTTTTAAAGAAACGTCCTTACCTAAAGATGTTTTGTGCTTATCTCGAATCGGATCGACTTCACTTTTAATAAATGCAGTCACTTGTTCTGGACTTCTGCCTACATATGCTTTCGCATCTAATAGCTTCTCAATGTCAGTCTCAGAAAGATTGAAAATAGGGTCGTTTTTTATGCGTTCAAGCAAGTCGTTCTCTAAACCTTCTATTTTCACTTTTTTGCCGGCTTCCATAGAGTGGACTCTTATCGCTTCATGTAATACTTGACGATCACCACCACGCTTTACAGCCTCCATGATGATGTTTTCAGTGGCCATAAACGGAAGTTCTGCCGCGACGTGTTTCTCTATGACCTTCTCGTAGACAACCATCCCTGAAGCGACATTATTGGCTATATCAAGACATGCATCCAAAGTTAAAAACGCTTCAGACACGGCAAGTCTTTTGTTTGCGCTATCATCCAGTGTTCTTTCAAACCATTGAGTTGAAGCGACCAGTTGCGGGCTCAAGTTTAACGACATGATGTATTTGCAAAGAGAAGAAATTCTTTCGCTTCTCATCGGGTTTCTTTTATAAGCCATCGCTGAAGAGCCAATTTGTTTTGATTCAAAAGGTTCTTCAACCTCTTTAAGCGATTGAAGCATCCTGATGTCGTTTGTCATTTTATGAAGAGACAATGCCACGCTATTTAATAGGTTTACAACTTTTGCGTCTATTTTTCTTGTGTACGTTTGCCCTGTAACTGGGAGCGATTTCGAGAACCCCATTTTTTCAGCGACCATTTGGTCTAGTTGTTCAACTTTATCATGGTCACCATCAAAGAGACTAAGGAATGAAGCTTGTGTACCCGTAGTGCCTTTGACACCTCTCATTTTAAACTGATTAATCAAAATTTCCAAATCTTCGTAATCCATGACAAGATCCATCAACCACAAAGCTGCCCGTTTTCCGACTGTGGTAAGTTGTGCTGGTTGAAAATGGGTGTATCCCAGTGTCGGAACTGATTTATATGTCTCAGCAAAAATTGACAATTTATCAATAAGAACAGCTAATTTTTCTCTGATAAGGTATAAACCTTCACGCATGACGATCAAGTCCGTATTGTCTCCTACATATGCACTCGTTGCACCAAGGTGAATAATAGGCATCGCATTAGGGCACTGTTCACCAAATGTATGAACATGAGCCATGACATCATGTCTAACTTCTTTTTCAATTTGAGCAGCACGTTCGAAGTCTATATCGTATATATGCGCTTTCATTTCTTCAATTTGCTCATCAGTAATATTTAAGCCTAATTCCTTTTCACATTCTGCTAATGCAATCCATAATTTTCTCCAATTTGAAAATTTGTTGATCGGTGAAAAAATCTTTAGCATTTCCTCACTAGAATAACGTTCAATCAATGGATTCTGATAAATATTGTGCATTTGCCCCTCCAGATAATCTTAATATGACGTTCCTATAAACACGAACAAAATCATACTATATATAATTAATATACACCTTCTCACTTATTATAAACTATCATATTTGTTTATACAAATAAAAAGAGCCCATAAGGCTCTTAAATAAATATAATAGTTTCTATCTAGGTTGAACGATAAGCTTAATCGCTGTTCTTTCTTCACCATCTATCATTATATCAGAAAACGCAGGAATGCAAATAAGATCGATCCCCGATGGAGAAACGAAACCACGTGCGATCGCAATCGCTTTAATTGATTGGTTTATAGCCCCTGCGCCAACTGCTTGAATTTCAGCACTGCCATGTTCACGAATAACACCCGCTAAAGCACCTGCAACAGAGTTAGGGTTTGATTTTGATGACACTTTTAATACTTCCATCTTGGGACCTCCATTATTATATTTTATGCTTCCTAATGTTAATGCTGTATATACCCTCGTTTTTTTTACCTAAACATGTGAAATAGTTCACTCAAAAATTAAAAAGAAGAATTCACGAATGAATTCTTCTAATTTCCGAAATAGTTCTATAGTTTATTTTGCAAAATCAGTTACACGAGATTCTCTTATGACATTAACTTTAATTTGTCCCGGATAATCTAAATCTGCCTCGATTTTCTTGCTTATCTCTCTCGCTAATAAGAACATATCATCGTCGTTCACTTTATCTGGTATAACGACAACTCTTACTTCTCTACCAGCTTGAATAGCAAACGATTTTTCAACGCCATCATAACTGTTAGCAATACCTTCTAATGTTTCCAATCTCTTGATATACGTATCTAATGTTTCTCTTCGTGCACCTGGTCTCGCCGCAGATAATGCATCTGCTGCTGTTACAAGGATCGCTTCGATCGACTCAGGCTCATAGTCACCGTGATGTGTACTCATGGCATGTATAACTGCTTTAGATTCACGATATTTTCTGAGAATTTGCATACCGAGTTCAATATGAGTTCCTTCTAAATCGTGGTCTACTGCTTTTCCTATATCATGTAGTAAACCAGCACGTTTTGCAGTTTTGACATCAGCTCCAATTTCAGCAGCCATAAGGCCTGCAAGATGAGCAACTTCTATGGAATGCTTTAAAACATTTTGACCATAGCTCGTTCTATACTTTAATCGACCTACTAATCTGATGAGCTCTGGATGTAAATTGTGAATACCTACTTCAAATGTGGCATTCTCACCCTCAGTTTTGATGATTTGCTCGATTTCCTTCTTTGATTTTTCAACCATTTCTTCGATTCGAGCTGGATGGATTCTACCGTCAATAATCAATTTTTCAAGAGCCATTCTTGCAATTTCTCTTCTAATCGGATCAAACGACGATAGAATGACTGCTTCAGGTGTGTCATCAATAATTAAATCAACACCGGTTAGTGTTTCTAACGCTCTTATGTTACGACCTTCTCTACCAATGATTCGACCTTTCATTTCATCGTTTGGAAGGTTGACCAATGATACTGTGCTTTCAGCGACATAATCTGCCGCACACTTTTGAATTGCATAAGCCAAAATATCTTTAGCCTTTTTGTTCGCCTCTTCACGCGCTTTGCCTTCAATTTCTTTGATGAGAACTACCGTATCATGTTTGACTTCTTTTTCGACATCAGCCAATAACTGGCCTTTGGCTTCCTCAATCGTCAATTGAGAAATACGTTCTAGTTCTTTAATTTGCTGTGCATATAAATCTTCAGCATCTTGTTCCTTTTGCTCGACGGTTCTAATCTTTAGAGCAAGTTTATCTTCTTTAGCTTCAAGATTAAGCGCTTTTTTATCTAACGCTTCCTCTTTTTGAAGATTTCTACGTTCAAGTTTCTGAATTTCTGCACGGCGTTCTTTAGTTTCTCTGTCTACTTCTTTACGAAGTTGAAGTGCTTCTTCTTTTGCTTCCAGCACTTTTTCTTTTTTAACAGATTCAGCTGTTTTTGATGCTTCTGCTATAATCTCTTTAGCTTTAAACTCGGCACTGAGAATTTGTTTTTCTGCCGTCTTTTTTCTTGCTAAATAACCAATACCAAAGGCGATCACACCAACTGCTAAAGCAATAATGATTACTATAAACACAGGTACGTTTATGTCGTTCACCCCCTTGCGTAAATTTTAAGACCAGATGGACTGGTCTTCCTATGACTGTCTATACTTAGATACAATCATACAATTAATTTTATAATTTTTACAACAAAATGTCAATACCATGACAAGCCTCAAAATGCCTATATATCTGAATTGCAAGGTATTCTTCGCTACCAACAAGGTTTTTATGAAATAATAAANNCTCAATTAATAATTGAGTGCGTTATCGTTATTTATTCTTCAACCTTATTTGGTCTAACATCCGGCAGTAAATTGAAATGTTTTCGAACCGCTGCTTCTATTTCATTACAAATCTCTAAATTTTGCATAAGAAACTCTTTCGCATTTTCTCTACCCTGACCAATTTTGTTGCCTTCATAACTGTACCAAGATCCAGATTTTTTGATGATATCCGCATTCGCAGCAACATCAAGAATTCCGCCCTCTTTCGAGATGCCTTCCCCATACATGATGTCGAACTCAGCTTGTTTAAACGGTGGCGCAACTTTATTCTTAACGACTTTTACTCTGGTTCTATTTCCAATAACATCAGCATCCTTTTTGATTGAATCGATTTTTCGAACATCCAATCGAATAGAAGCATAAAATTTCAAGGCGTTTCCACCAGTTGTCGTTTCAGGGTTTCCAAACATNNACACCGATTTTCATGCGCAATTGATTAATAAAAATGACGGTGCAATGGGATTTGTTGATAATCGCAGTCAACTTTCTCAAAGCTTGAGACATTAGTCTTGCTTGCAAACCCATATGCGAATCGCCCATCTCACCAGTAATTTCAGCTTTAGGTACAAGTGCAGCTACGGAGTCGACAACGACGACATCAACTGCACCACTTCGAACAAGAGCGTCTACGATTTCGAGAGCTTGTTCGCCTGTATCCGGCTGGGAAACAATCAACTCATCAATATCAACACCTATTGCTTTTGCATAAACAGGATCTAGTGCATGCTCAGCATCTATAAAAG
>DMYC01000192.1:0-2292 GCA_003482695.1 Clostridiales bacterium UBA8960 | reverse complement strand
TTACCTGAGGATTCAGGTCCATATATTTCAACTATTCTACCTTTGGGAATTCCGCCAATACCTAATGCGATGTCTAAATCTATAGAACCGGTGGGAATACTTTCAACATTTATTTTTGCTGAATCATCACCCAATCTCATAATGGAGCCTTTTCCGAACTGCTTCTCAATCTGTCCAAGGACGTTATCCAATGCCTTTTGTCTTTCGCTCATAATCCAATACACCTGCTTTCGTTTTTAGAACGTTTGTTCTGTTTAATTATATCATACTTCTTAGATGTTGCAAACACTAATTAGAAAAATTATACACCGTTTGGAAAATAATGTCAATTAATTATCCTCTTATATAGTCAAATAACAATTTTAAAGCTTTTATGACCGCTCTGTCTTGCACCATCTCTCTACCACCTGAAAAATTGTTTTCAAACGTGTAAATGTCATCATTAATGCCAATACCTATATACACGAGGCCAACAGGTTTTTCGATCGTCCCACCTGTTGGTCCGGCAATTCCTGTGATGCTAATGCCAACATCGGATTTTGTTTTTTCCATTACCCCTTTAACCATCTCATAACAGGTCTGATGACTGACTGCGCCATAAACCTTCAGCGTTTCTTCTTTGACGCCCAATTCACGTACTTTTGATTCGTTTGTGTAGACCACATAGCCGGAATCGACCACTTCAGAAGCGCCTGAGTGTTTGATTAATGCACTTGCCAGTTTTCCTCCCGTGCATGACTCGGCAAATGAAATCGTCATTTTTTTTTCGTTTAATAGCGATAAAATAACTTGGTCAATATCCTCACCTTTATCAGAGACGATATATTTCCCGATGCGATCATGAATGGCAACAACCATTTGATCGACAGCTAAAATGTTGCTTTCATCAGAAAGCCCCGATGATGTCACTCTTAATAAAACTTTACCATCGCCTGCATAAGTGGCAAGAGTTGGGTTGATTTGGTTCATTATAAGGTCCATCAATTCTTCTTCAGCAGAAGATTCACCTAAATCATAGACACTTAAATATTTTGAATGCATTTTAAATGCATTTTTTTCCATTAAATACTTTTTAACATGAGTGTGATACATATGTTTGAGTTCTCGAGGCGGTCCAGGTAAAACTACGATAATTTTCCTCCCATCGTCTGCTTCTACGATACACCCAGGTGCTGTGCCTTGACTATTATCGAGAATAATGGCTCCTTCAGGAAAATATGCCTGCCTTATATTACTATCAGGCATCGTTCTATTAAAGAGCCTAAACCTTTCTTTTATTATGTCAAAACTTCTATGATCCAGTACCATTTGAAGCCCTAATGTATCTGCAACAACCTCTTTAGTGATATCGTCAAGCGTAGGGCCCAATCCTCCGGTTACCAATATCAGATCGCAAGCACTCAAAAGTGTCCTTAACGCTTCTTTAATCCTGATTGGGTTATCACCCACAGTGTTGTGGAAATAAACCCCTATCCCCAATTCATTCATTTCTTTGCTCAAGTAAGTCGCATTTGTATTTACAGTTTGACCCATGAGTAGTTCCGTGCCAATCGCTAAAATTCCTGCCTTCATACATCCTCCAACATAAAAACGGAAAATGGTTGACATAATATTATTACGTCAACCATTTTGTTAATCTTTCAAAACTTGTTTATTTTTTACAATGTAATCATAGCCAGAAACAATCGTTAGTATCGTTGCTAACGCAATTAATATTTGATCAACCGGTAAATGCAACAAACTAAATGGATAGTTGTTCAGTAGCAAAACAAGAACCATGACCATCTGGCTAATCGTCTTGGCCTTGCCCCACCAACTCGCAGCAATCACAATACCTTCAGCTGCTGCAATCGCTCTAAAAATACTCACAATAAACTCTCTGGAAAGAATAATGATAACCACCCACGAATTGAGTTGACCTAATTCCACAAAACAAATCAATGCCGATGTAATAAGAAGCTTATCAGCAAGCGGGTCCATGAATTTTCCGAAATTTGTAATCAAATTGTGTTTGCGTGCCAAATAACCATCGAAAAAATCAGTCAGTGAAGCGAGTGAAAAAACCACAAATGCCCAAATCGAATAGCCTTCAAGCAAGAGAAAAATGAAAAATGGAATCAATATTATTCTTAACAGGGTCAACTTATTTGCGATATTCATGTTCATTGGCAACCACTCCAATCAAATCATATTCAAGTGCATCTGTAATTTTTACGTCGATAAAAGTGCCTAATTCAAGTGGCAATGTCGTGTGTACATAGACGACCCCATCAATATCTGGTGCATCATAAG
>DMYC01000200.1 GCA_003482695.1 Clostridiales bacterium UBA8960 | reverse complement strand
CTACATCTATTTTTGAAATGTTTTCACATTTCCGTTATCACTTTTCTATTTTCATAGAATTGCGGTTTTTGGTTTTTTTCATTTGCGCTATTCAATTTTCAAGGTCCTGTTTTTGCTTTACTTTTCGCTGCCGATTTCTCGGTTACGACTAGTGACAGCTTTTATATTCTATCAACTCCCGAAAGCTTTGTCAATACTTATTTTTCATATTGTTTTCCGCTCTCGTTAGGCGACTTGATTATCTTACACCATACACTTATCTCCGTCAACCCTATTTTTCAACCTTTATTGTTAAGAAGATGAAATATATTCGTTTGTGGATAAGTCGTCGCAAATAATATTATACCCACAGGTCAAAACAATAAACACCTTTTATAATAAAAAAGCCGGCCACATGGACCAGCTTTAATGGTTTATTTAATCGGTTTCATCGTCGGGAATAAGATGACATCCCTTATTGATGTTGAATTCGTAAGCAACATGATTAGCCTGTCTACACCGATTCCCAGCCCACCAGTAGGAGGAAGTCCCACTTCCAGTGCATTGACAAAATCGTCATCCATCATATGCGCTTCTTCATCACCAGCTTCCCTTTGAAGCAGTTGATCTTCGAACCTTTGTTTCTGATCGATAGGATCATTCAGCTCAGAAAAGGCATTCGCAATTTCCCATGTATTGACGAACGCTTCAAATCGATTTGTAATTGCAGGATTATCCGGATTTCTCTTCGCAAGAGGTGATACTTCAACCGGGTGATGCAATACAAACGTCGGCTGAACCAGATCTTTCTCACAAAACTCTTCAAAAGCTAAATTGACCAGATGACCTCGAGTCATGTGGTTTTCAACTTCAAGATGCAGTTGCTTTTTCGCAATTATTCTGGCTTCTTCATCGCTTGCTACCGCGTAAAAATTGACCCCTGTTTTTTGTTCTACCAAGTCATGCATAGAAACACGTCTCCAAGGTGGCGTAAAATCAAGTTCTGTTCCTTGGAAATCGATGACCGTCTTGCCATGTACTTTTTCACAGCACTTTGCCACGACACCTTCAGTCAATTCCATCATATACTCATAATCTTCATAAGCCGCATAAAGCTCCACCGCAGTATACTCAGGATTATGTTTCATGGACATTCCTTCGTTTCTGAACATTTTACCCATTTCATAAACTCTATCAAATCCACCAACGATCAAGCGTTTCAAGTAAAGCTCATTTGCAATGCGCATATACATATCAATATCAAGTGTATTGTGGTGTGTCACAAAAGGTTTTGCAGAAGCGCCGCCCGCAATCGTGCTTAGGATAGGCGTATCCACTTCCAAGAACCCTTCATCATCAAAATATGATTTCATCGTCTTGATGATTTTGGAACGCATCAAAAATTTGTCCTTAACTTCTGGGTTGACGATTAAATCAACATATCTTTGACGATATCTGATTTCCTGATCTTTAAGGCCGTGCCACTTCTCAGGCAATATTTGAAGTGATTTTGACAAAAGAATCACTTCGTCAGACTTAATCGAAATCTCATCTTTTTGCGTTTTAAAAACAGCACCTGAAACGCCGAGAATATCACCAATGTCATACGTTTTAAAAATTTCATATGTCTCTTCACCGATAACATCTTTTCTTACATAAACTTGAATTCTGCCTTCACTATCCAAAATGTCAATAAATGAAGCCTTACCCATATCACGTTTAGCCATGATTCGACCTGCGATTCTTACAGGTTTGCCTTCGAACTCAGAAAAGTTCTCCAAAATATCTTTAGTGAAATTGGTTCTAACATATTTTTCTATTCTAAATGGATCTTGGCCTATTTCTCTTAGATGAGCTAATTTTTCTCTACGAATCTGTAAAAGTTCGTTCAAATTTTCCATACTTCGCCTCCAATTGACATTTAAGATTATTTTCGTTTATTATAGTCGTCCGCGGCATTAAAGTCAAACGAATCGAACGCTTTGTGCAGAATGCTTATCACTTGATCTGAGGTTGTTGCCTTATTGATTTCATTTTTATAGATAGACGCACCGGTCACGCCTTTAAAGTACCACGCAGCGTGCTTTCGCATCTCAAGTATGCCAATATGAAGCCCCTTGTACTTTACGAGGTTTTCAAAGTGTTCCAGAGAAACAGCTAATTTTTCTTTGTAATCTGGATCAGATAACCTGACGCCACTTCTAAAAAACGTCTCAATTTCCTTTAGCAACCAAGGGTTTCCCTGAATGCCTCTTCCAATCATCACGGCATCACAGCCCGTTGTTTCCTTCATACGGATTGCATCATCCACAGTAAAAATATCACCATTTCCAATCACCGGTATATTGACCGCTTTTTTTACCGCTCTAATAATATCCCAATCCGCTTTGCCGGAATACTGTTGCTCCCTAGTCCGGCCGTGAATCGCAATTGCACTGACACCCGTAGACTCTGCCATTTTGGCGAACTCAACCGCATTAATCGACCGATCATCCCAACCTTTCCTAAACTTAACAGTCACTGGCTTCGTCGATTTTTTCACCGCTAAAGTCAACAGTTTTTCAGCAAGTTCGGGTGTTTTCATCAGAGCCGAACCTTCACCGTTATTGACAATTTTGGGTGCAGGACAACCCATGTTGAAATCCAATATTTCATTGTTATGGGCATTTAAGATATCCAGAGTCGCTTCAAGCTTATCTAAATCAGCTGTGAAAATCTGTAGCGCCATTGGTTTTTCAGCATCTTCTATACGCATAAGCTGCGCTGTTTTCTTGTCTTTATAATAGAGTGCACTTACACTGACCATCTCACTAACGACCAAACCCGTGTGAAACTTTCTAAGTATCAAACGGTAAGGTAGATCTGTGATGCCAGCCATTGGCGCAACAATTACATCGCTTTTAAGTTCTATATTTCCAATTTTCATTTATGCCTCTTGCTCAACCGCTGCACTTGCTTTTTTCGGTTTGTTCATATGATAAATAATGTTGAGGCCATCGAGTGTCAAGAATCGGTCAACGACTTCAATCTGCTGAGATTCAGAGGCAATCAATGTTGAAAGCCCACCTGTTGCAATCACTTTAACATCATCTGTACCAAGCTCTTCTTTCATTTTTTTGACAATAAAATCCACGCTGCCCACATACCCATAAATAATACCTGCCTGTATGCTTTGAGAGGTATTTTTACAGATGATGTGCTCAGGCTTAACGAGTTCGACACGAGTCAGTTTTGCCGCACGTTCATAAAGCGCATCCGCTGAAATTTTAATACCTGGCAAAATCGCACCGCCTAGGTATTCACATTTCTCACTAATTGCACAAAAAGTTGTTGCCGTACCGAAATCGACGATGATAATTGGACCACCGTACTTTTTAAATCCAGCTACGGCGTTAACAATTCTATCCGCACCAACTTGTCTAGGATTATCGTATTTAATGTTCATGCCTGTTTTAATGCCAGGACCAATTATGATGGCTTCCCTATTGAAATACTTTTGGGTCATATGTTGAAGTGAATACATGACGTGTGGCACAACAGAAGAAATAATGATGTCCTTTACATCTTCAACGTCGAGTTTCTCGTGTGAAAACAATTGGTGTATAAAAATTCCGATTTCATCAGCCGACTTTGAATAATCTGTAGCCATTCTCCAATTGGTAATCAACTGATTTTCCTTAAAAACGCCCATGACTATGTTGGAGTTTCCAACATCAAAAGTTAATAACATTCTACCTCCCAATAAATTAGGTATTAAATATATCCATTAACACCTCGGACGGAAACTTCCCCCGAGATGATTGTTTCAAGCTCTTTATTTTCATTGACAATGACAAGCGAACCCATATCATCCAAATCAATAGCATAGACTTGTCTCATGCCACTAGGTGAAGTCAATGTCACTTGCCTGTTCAACGTCACCGACTTTGTTTTATGGTACTGGATGACGTCTTCCATTCTCCCCAAAACAAACGACTTGTACAAAACCGAAAAATGTTTGAGAAACGCTTCTAGTAGCGCTTTTGCTGAGACTTGACCTTTTGCCATTTTGATCGAGGTTGCTTTATTTGAAAGATCATCTTCAAAAGTGTTTTGATCAAGATTAACGCCGATTCCCAATATCAAATAGTGGAGATGGTTGAGCTCTGCACTCATTTCAGTCAATATGCCGCACACTTTTTTGTCACCTAAAAGCAAGTCATTTGGCCATTTGATGCCCACATTAAAAGAGGATTGCGCTTCTATGGCCATGCTCATCGCTGCAGCAGCGACGAGTGTAATACCTGAAGCTTTTTCTGGACTAATGCTTGGCCTTAATAACATACTAAACCACAAACCCGCCTTCTTTTCAGATACCCACGAACGACCCAATCTACCTTTACCCTGTTTCTGCTCATCCGCAACAAATAAACCTTGCCTTGAATCATCGTTTATCGCAAATCGTTTAGCTTCGGTATTCGTCGAATCTATGGATTCATAATGAAAACCAAAATCCAAAAAATCGTATAGTTCGACCATATTCGTAAGCGACAAGGCTTGAATGGAGTGGGTATCCGAAAGCAAACGATAGCCCTTATTGCTGATCGAATCAATCTTATAACCCTCCGCCTTCAGTGTTTTAATATGTTTCCAAATAGCTGCTCTTGAGACACCTAAATTTTCACTTAACTGCTCACCCGATAAGTACTGATCTGAATGTTCACGTAATAGATTCAATATTTTGGCTTTCATTTGCTCACCAGCCTTTAGATAATTTGCTCAAATTATAGCATAACATAAAGTGTCATTAAAAATAAGAGTGAAATCATAAAAAAAACGCCATAAATGGCGTTTTTCAAATTAACTCTAGAATCCAGCAAACAATGATAGTAGTACCCCTGCTGAAACCGCTGATCCGATTACACCTGCAACGTTAGGTCCCATTGCATGCATGAGCAAGAAGTTTGATGGGTTTTCTTTTTGTCCAACGACTTGTGATACCCTTGCTGCCATCGGAACGGCTGATACACCAGCGGATCCGATTAGTGGATTGATTGGATCTTTCAAGAACAGGTTCATCGTCTTTGCGAGGATGACACCTGCTGCAGTACCAAATGCGAATGCTACGATACCTAGTCCCATAATGGCTAACGTTCTGATATCAAGGAAAGCTTCCGCTGACGCTGTCGCTCCAACTGTAACACCAAGGAAAATCGTGATGATGTTCATAAGTGCATTTTGTGCCGTGTCAGTAAGTCTTGCAACCGCTCCAGATTCTCTGAAAAGGTTACCTAGCATGAGCATGCCCACAAGTGCGCCTGCTGGTGGTACAATAAGCGATACAATCAATGTTGCCAATACAGGAAACACAATTTTCTCGAGTTTAGAAACGGTTCTAAGTTGACTCATTTTGATTTTTCGTTCTTTTTCAGTCGTCAGCGCTTTCATAATCGGTGGTTGAATAACCGGTACGAGAGCCATATACGAATATGCCGCAACCGCGATGCTACCTAGTAAATGCGGTGCCAATTTTGATGATAGGAATATCGCTGTTGGACCGTCGGCACCACCTATGATTCCGATTGAAGCGGCTTCAGCAGGTGTAAACAGTCCCGACGCGATCGCACCGAAGAATGTAATAAAAATACCGAATTGAGCTGCAGCACCGAGTAACAATGACTTAGGATTTGCGATGAGCGGGCCAAAGTCCGTCATAGCACCAACCCCCAAGAATATGAGCGGTGGGAAGATTCCTAATTTATTACCTTGGTAAATATAGTAAAGTAGACCACCTGGTTGTAGGAGTGTTCCATCCATTGCATACTCAGGATACGACATAAGACCTGCCATTGGTAAGTTGGTTAAAAACATACCAAATGCGATTGGTACAAGTAACAATGGCTCAAATCCCTTTTTGATCGCTAAGAATAGTAATATGAAAGAGATGAGAATCATCGTTAATTGACCAAGTGTCATGTTGTCGAATCCAGTGGTCAAATAAAAGTCTTTTATTGTTTGAAGCATAGTGCATCTCCTTTCATGATTAGTTGCAAATCAGATTATCCGATAACAACTAAAACGTCCCCTGAATTTACTGATGCACCTTTATTTACATTAATTGAAAGAACTTTACCTGCACCATTTGCCATGATTTCATTTTCCATCTTCATCGCTTCAAGGATTACAAGTACTGTTCCGTTTGCTACTGTGTCGCCAACATTGACTTTAATATCAAGAATTGTACCAGGCATTGGAGATGTAACGGCTTCGCCACCTTCAACTGCTGGTGCTGGTGCAGCCGCTGGCGCTGGCGCAGCCGCTTTTGCCGGTGCTGTAGGTGCCGCTGTAGGGGCTTCTTGTCTTCTTACTGGAGCAGGCGCACTTACGCCACCAATTTCTTCAACATCCACTTCATAAGTTTTTCCATTAACTGTTATGTTAAACTTTTTCATGTTATCCTCCATAAAAACTCTAATTTAATTAAACTCTCGCATTCATAACTTCACTTCTGCCACTCTTGCCCCATACAGGTGTCGAGTCAGAAACGCGTCTGATATTTGATACTCTGATATTATGCATCGAAGTGTTAAGCGATGCAGCTACAGCAGCTGTAATCACTGCAATCAGTTCACTTTCATCCTCATCTGTCGAAACTTGTGCAACAGTTGGCGCTGTATTAGCCGCTGATGTAGGAGATTGAGCTGGTTGCGGTTTTACTTTGGCAACAGTGTTCTTAGACTCGATCTTTTGAATCATCTTAGACATCAAACTTGTTAGAAACCATATTAAAACCAGTGCAGTAAACGTGATGGCCATACCAAGAATAATGACGTATCCTGTCGCGATTAATTTTTCGCCAAGCTCCATTTCTACAAATGTATCGGCGTGAGTAAATCTCTCTAATACGTTCATTGTTTCACCTCATTTCTATAAAGGGATGTTTCCATGTTTCTTCGCAGGTCTAATTTCACGTTTTGAAGACAACATATCGAATGCATCTATTAATCTAGGTCTTGTTGCTGATGGTTCGATGACGTCATCAACGAAACCTCTTTCAGCTGCTTTGTACGGTGTCGCAAATTCGTCCGTGTATTCCGCAATCACTTTTGCGCGCGTCTCAACCGGATTTTCAGAATCTTGAATTTCAGCTCTGAAAATAATGTTTGCTGCACCTTGAGGTCCCATAACGGCAATTTCAGCAGATGGCCATGCTAGCACAAGATCTGCGCCTAAGTCTTTAGAACACATAGCTAAATATGCACCACCATATGCTTTTCTTACGATCAAAGTCAACTTCGGAACAGTCGCTTCACTGTAAGCATATAGCATTTTAGCGCCGTGGCGGATAATGCCATCATACTCTTGCTCTGTACCTGGAAGGAAACCCGGAACATCGACGATATTTAATAAAGGAATATTGAAAGCATCACATGTTCTGATAAATCTACCCGCTTTATCAGACGCATTTACGTCTAAACAACCCGCTTGTACTTTAGGTTGATTCGCAATAATTCCGATTGTTTTGCCGTTTAATCTCGCTAAACATGTAACGATGTTCTTAGCATAGTATGCTTGGTATTCCATAAAATCGCCTTCATCAACCAAAGCTCTTATCACATCGTGGATATCGTAAGGCTTGTTTGGATTCTCAGGAATAATCGTGTTTAGCGACTCATTTACGGCATTAAGATCTTCATCACATAAATATTCAGGCGCAGTTTCTAAGTTGTTTGAAGGCAAGAAACTTAAAAGTCTTCTAATTTCTTCAATACAAGCTTCATCATTGTTCGCCATAAATTGAGCAACACCGCTAATGGCGTTGTGTGTCATCGCACCACCGAGTTTTTCAGCCGTAACTTCTTCACCAGTGACGGTCTTGATGACCTGTGGACCTGTGATAAACATTTGAGACGTTTTATCCACCATAAAAACAAAATCTGTCAGTGCAGGAGAATAAACTGCGCCGCCCGCACAAGGTCCCATGATCGCTGTAATCTGCGGAATCACGCCTGATGCTAAAGTGTTTCTGTAAAAAATCTTTCCGTAGCCAGAAAGTGCATCAACCGCTTCTTGAATTCTCGCACCACCTGAATCGTTTAAACCAACAATCGGTGCACCCATTTTAAGTGCATTGTCCATCGCTTTGCAAATTTTTGCAGCATGCATTTCTCCAAGCGATCCACCAACAACTGTGAAATCTTGAGAGTATGCATACACCAATCTGCCATCAACTTTACCGTATCCGATGATAACACCTTCAGCAGGTGCTTCTACAGATTCCATACCAAAATTCGTGCATCTGTGTTTCACAAAAGCATCCAACTCAACAAATGTAGCTTCATCAAACAACAAGTCAAGTCTCTCTCTCGCTGTCAATTTGCCACTGCTATGTTGCTTCTCGATACGACTTTTACCGCCGCCTGCGAGGATTTTCGCTTTCTTCTGTCTTAAATCTTCAAGCTTGTTTACAGACATTTCAAACCTCCAAATCCCTATTCTTATCTTTCACTAAGTTCAACCAACACGCGGTTTGAACTCTTAGGATGAACAAAAGCAATTTTTGCGCCACCAGCACCATATCTCGGTTTTTCATCGATCATTTTCATGCCCTTAGAAGTCATATATTCAATCGCTTCTTCAATGTTGTCCACTTTAAACGCGATATGTTGGATGCCTTCACCATTTTTTTCGATAAACTTAGCGATCGGCCCATCTTCAGAAGTGGACTCTAAAAGCTCAATTTCAGTATCTCCAACAGGTAAAAAAGCAACTTTCACTTTTTGATCTTCTACAACTTCGGTTCCTTGTAGTTCTAAACCTAGCACTTCTTGGTAAAACTTAAGTGTTTCATTTAAATCTTTAACCGCAATTCCGATATGGTCAATTTTTAATGCTTTCATAGGTCACTCCAATTCTACATAAATTCTATCAGCACCTGAAAGTGCTGTAAACCTAACAAATTAACAATAAAATAGGTGTTACTTTTAAAATTAAAGTAAATAGTCGAATTGACTAATAAAAATTATATCACTTTAAACGCAACATCGCTTTGTAAGCGTCAAACAAATTTTCAACTGCTGAGTATGGATTTTCCTCACGTGATACTATTTTTCTTGAATAGACTTCCAACAAATCTTCATTGTGAGCATTATCCAACAGTGAATGAATAATACGTTCTTTAATCATTTCAACAATTTCACTCTTGGCGTTCGCAATTCTTTTCGACTCAAGTTTTCCAGTTGACTCAAGGTAGTGTTTATGCTTCAGTAGAGATTCAAGTAGAATGTCCACGCCTTGGTTTTCAGATGCAACGACCATATTGACCGGTGGTCGCCATGCCATGTTTTTGTTGAAATCGAGCATCATTTCAATTTCTCTAGCCGTTCTTTGAGCGCCATCACGATCTGCTTTATTCACTGCAAAGACATCACCGATTTCCATCACGCCCGCCTTTATTGCTTGTATATCGTCACCAAGACCAGGGACCATAACCATCAGTGTCGTGTCACAATTTTTGACGATATCAATTTCAGATTGACCTACACCGACTGTTTCAACCAATATAAAATCCGCGCCATAAATATCCAGTATCTTAATTGCTGCTGCGGTCGCTTCAGAAATGCCACCAAGATGACCACGTGCACCCATACTTCGGATGAATACACCTTTATCGGTGCTTAACTCGTTCATCCTAACGCGATCGCCCAGAATTGCACCGCCTGTAAATGGCGAAGTTGGATCGACAGCGACGATTGCAACTTTTTTATCCTCTTTTCGAAGCAACTTTGTCAATTTGTCTGTTAATGTACTTTTTCCTGCACCTGGGGGGCCTGTAATGCCTATGACATACGCTTTACCTGTATGACCATAGAGATTCTGAAGGATTCTAAATCCTTCAGAATCTCTATTTTCAACCATAGAAATCAATTTTCCCGTTGCCCTTTTATCACCATTTAAAACTTTAGATTCTATATCCATTTAATCCTCTTTTCAGTCGATTAAATCGGCCTCTCTATTTCTAAACTATAAATTGACGTTTGCTTTGATAAAATCGATTGTCACTTGTGTTGGTGTTCCAGGTGTAAAGATTTCCTTAATCCCTTTTTCCTTCAAGAATGGGATATCATCATCTGGAATGACACCTCCGCCGATCACTAAAATGTCTTCGGCATTTTCAGCTCTAAGAAGTTCTACTACTTTAGGGAGTAAAGTATTATGAGCGCCTGATAGGATACTCATTGCTACACAATCCACGTCTTCCTGAATAGCTGCACTAACGATTTGTTCTGCAGTTTGTCTTAACCCTGTATAGATGACTTCCATGCCAGCATCTCTAAGTGCTCTAGCGATAACCTTAGCACCTCTATCGTGGCCATCTAAGCCTGGCTTTGCAACTAACACTCTAATTGGTCTTTCCATCTTGATCCTCCTCTTTACCACTCGGTTTATAGGTTAACCGCTTGTTGATATTCACCAAACACTTCTCTCATGACACCACAAATTTCACCAAGCGTCGCATACGCTTTGACAGATTCAAGAATATATGGCATAACATTTTCAGTGCCCTCACAAGCTTTTTTCAAAGCTTCAAGTGTTGCATCCACTTTAGTGTTATCTCTATTGTTTCTGAGTTCAACAAGCTTGGCTTTTTGCATCTCACCAACAGACATGTCAACTCTAAGAAGTCCTTTTGGTGGCGCTTCCTCGATTTGGTATTTGTTCATACCCACGACGATAATTTCACCCGCTTCGACTTTCTTTTGATAATCGTATGAAGCATCCATGATTTCCTGCTGAATGTAACCACGGTCAATCGCTTTTGGTGCACCACCGATTTCATCGATTTTTTTGATGTATGCATATGCAGCATCTTCAATCTCTTTTGTCTTCGCTTCGATATAGTAAGAACCTGCTAATGGATCAACCACTTCAGTAACGCCACTTTCATGCGCAACGATTTGTTGTGTTCTGAGCGCTACTCTTACTGAATCTTCAGTTGGAAGTGCCAAAGCTTCATCTTTAGAATTTGTATGCAAGCTTTGAGTGCCGCCAAGAACCGCTGCCAAAGTTTGAATCGCAACTCTCACGATATTGTTCTCAGGCTGTTGTGCCGTAAGGGTAGAACCACCTGTTTGAGTATGGAACTTTAGCTGCATCGATTTTTCGTCTTTCGCTCCAAATCTATCTTTCATGATTCGTGCCCATAGTCTACGAGCTGCTCTGTATTTTGCAACTTCTTCGAGCAAGTCATTATGCGCATTAAAGAAGAATGATAATCTTGGTGCAAACGAATCGACATCTAGACCTGCTTTAATAGCAGCTTCTACATATGCAATACCATCAGCCAGTGTAAAACCAACTTCTTGTGCTGCTGTAGAACCCGCTTCTCTTATATGGTAACCAGAGATGGAAATCGTATTCCATAGAGGGACATCTTTTGAACAAAATGCAAAAATATCGGTAATGAGTCGCATAGAAGGTTCAGTCGGGAAAATGTAAGTTCCTCTCGCGATATACTCTTTTAAAATATCATTTTGAATTGTGCCTCTTAATTTTTCTGAGGAAACACCTTGTTTTTCTGCTACAGCGATATACATAGCTAAAAGTACAGATGCAGGCGCGTTGATCGTCATGGATGTGCTCACTTTATCAAGTGGAATACCGCCAAACAAAATTTCCATATCTGCCAACGAGTCGATTGCAACCCCCACTTTTC
>DMYC01000089.1 GCA_003482695.1 Clostridiales bacterium UBA8960 | reverse complement strand
GAAAAGATGATCCATTTGCCGTTTCAGTTCGCAACGCCCTTATATTTTCAACCAAATAGGGTCTTGGTGTATTCACCCATTCTTTAAGCACGGCATTGACAACACTTGATAAGGTCAAAACCATGACGAGGTCTTTTACCCCCTCTTTGCTGATGCACCAGTAAAAAAAACCTAGCACCACGATATAAAAATACGTTTCACCCAGCATGGTGATAAGCTCAAAAAAAACATCGAGGAACGGGGTATTGAAACTCTGTATCCATGTTATCCATTGTAACGCCATCACATCACCTCTATACAGAGTATAGCTTATTTGAAGCAAAAGTGCTATGATAGGATTATAGGAGGTATTGATAATATGTTTCAATTAATAAGAAAACGGTTGTCCGATGTTCTCTTCGCCATGGCAATAGCGCTTAGTGCCTATACTTTGATCACCACGTATATCGACAGAAGTAAATTGCCTCCTGGGATGTGTCCAATCAATCAAAATGCGACGCTTTTTTACATCTCAATCGGCCTATTGGTCACGTCATTTATCTTTTCACTCTTTGATAAAAAAAATAAAGGATGAAGTCAAACCTCTGGGATTGACACCATCCTTTTTATCTTTATAAAACCACTTTCTTAAAATTACATTTCCCTTCACTTTTCGCAATATATAAGGCGTTGTCAGCATAATTGATGAAAGTGGTCAGGCTCAATGTCTTTTCCTTGCCTCTTTCCATAAAGATTGCACCAATCGATGCCGTAATCGGCACGAGCCCACCCAACATGTAGAACGCTTTCGACTTTGAAATCACTTCTTTCAATACGTTTTCCACTACCGCCAGTTCAACTCCAATAAAAACCATACTGAACTCATCTCCACCATAGCGATAAATATGTCCCAGATTCCCAATCGTATCCACGAGCAAAGCCGCAAATGCCGAAAGGCAATGGTCGCCTTCTTGATGGCCGTATTGATCGTTAAGTTGCTTGAAATTATCTAGATCGAGCATTGCAAATGCGATGTTGCTTTCTTCTGCTATCGCTTTACTGTAAAGTTCCGGCATGTACTCATTAAGTGCCTGTCTGTTGTAAATGCCTGTAAGTCCATCGATATACGAGAGTTTGTTCAATCTTTCAACCGCTTCATTGAGTTCTTTTTTCTGTCTATGATTCTCCTGTGCAATTGCGAGGTGAGAGGCCAACATCTCGATCAATTCAAGGTCGAAAGTCGAAAAAGTGTTTTCTGCGATGGCTTGACAATTGATGAGCCCTATCGATTTGCCTTCAACTCTCATCGGCCAAATCACCATGCTTTTCGAATAATTGCCAGTATTAATAATATCGTCTTTTGAAGTTTTCACATTTGGATAATGTGCTTTAATATACTCCAAATCGTCGATATCGTCGATGATGATTGGCTGGTCATTCATTCTAACCCAGTTGCTAAACGACCTGAGATTATCATAGTCCACATAGGATGTAGGGGCACGTTCTCCGTTTTCATATTTTAAGACATACTCAATTCGCCTTTCGGCACTGTTGTAGATGCCAAGTGCAAATGTGTCTATTTTAAAGAGCGATTTCAGTTCGCTGAGCTGATCGTAAATCAATGTCGTCAAGTCCTCAGAACGATTGATTTGACTGATGATATGATTGAAAGTTTTTGCCCTGTCCACCGAATCGTAAAGCGATTTGTTCGCCAAATTCATTTTGAGCACTTTTTCTTGAACTTTGAAGCATTGATACAAATGACCATATTGATTTTTCTTCTGTTCAAGATCAAGTGCGAAATATCGGCTCATGATTTCTATGGCATCGGGCCAGTTCTCCGTTTGCTTATAGCATTCAGATAAATAACGGTAATAGTCTGAGATCACCCATGTCCAGTTTTTACGTTCGGCTATTTCGATAGCACGATGGATAAACTTGATCGCCTTTGTATACTGCTTGCGATTGATCTTGAAATGGATGTAATCTTTCGCGACTTTGTTGAAATAATAAAACGGTTCGTTTTGGAGCTGAACCGACAAAACTTTCCAATAAAAAGTCTCTGCCGCCTCAAAATCTTCGGTCAGTTCAAAATACTTCGCCTTGTAATATTCAACCAAACCTGTCATCGTTGCGAAGTTTGATTTTTGCGCTTCTTCTTCACATCTTAAAATATTGGAATACGCCTTCTCAGAGTCCCCTTTTTTAAGGTAGGCATCCGCCAATAATCCAAGCATTTCCGTTAGGTCTTCCACGGATTGCTCATCAAAGTATTTCATGGCCTCATCGATTAACTTAAGCGCTTCATCCGGCTCATTGATCTGTAGATACGAAGCGGCGATATTCAGATTCAAAGTGAAAATCAAATCTTTCCTGAACCCTTTTTCATATATGATGGCCAATGCTTCTGTGAAATTTTCGATTGCCTCAAAATAGTTGCTGCGGTCGGCAAGCGTGGTACCAATGTTATTTAAAAGTACCGGTTTCTCTTTTTCAAGTGCATCAAATATGGTATATGACATTGCAACAGAATAATAATTTAAGGCTTCATCCACAAGGCCACGTTCGGAGCAAATGACGCCTAAAAAATTATTCGCTTTGAATAAACCAAATGCATTTTTTTCTTCAGTAGACAATTCGAGGAGTTCCTGCGTCATGATTTTTGCACTTTCATGATCGCTAAAGAGAACTTCCTCGATTTTTTTCACCAACTCTACTATTAAGCCATTTCTGGACATTCGCGCCTCCAATTCATTACTAAGACACGTATACCCCATTCCATTTTATTGTCACAAATTTATTTTATTCTCAAGCAGGTATCCCGTACCGATAAATATGAGCACTGCTGAGACAAGTGTTGCGATCATGCCATAGTTGATGGCGACATTTGCCGCATCGAGCGCCATATTGGTCGATGACATATGAACGGTTTCGAAGTTGAATCCAAAGAGGTCTCTTATCAACGCAACCAATCTTGATTTGACGATATTTACACCTACAAAAATACCGAAGGTGATTAGCCCTTTCATTCTGGTATTGTTGAATAAGCTCTTAAAAAGCGCAAAGGAAAGATAGACCGTCAGTGCAAACTCAATGAGTACCAACACCCCTAATACAAGTGCTTTCACGCTTGTGGTAATCACTAGGGCATCCATTCCCGCGATGCTGAATCCAATATTTCCAACATGCATCAAGTTGAAATTGAGCAAGAACAACAACAGGTATACCGTCGCGATCGCCAGACCTTCCAGCAGTGCGAATACGAGTTTTGCACCTAAGATGCCATAACCATTCACGGGAGTCATAAACAGCATATAACCTTCCTGTTTGAACAAGTCCTCCCGAAATAGAAATATGATGTCGATGAAGTAGAGGATCGCAAAACCAACCAGGATCAATCCCATAAAAATGCCAAAAATTTCACTTCCCAGATAGGTTCTTACGTCCGAGTCCATTTTATAGTATTGGAACAACGCATAGATTTGACCGAGTATCGTAAGTCCTGCCGCAATGGCAAATACCATTCTCTTTCTTAAAAATTCAAATTTAATCAGTTTAAACATTTCCGTAAACCTCCCTATATATGTCCTCGAGTGATTTTCCCCTCTCTATTCTAAGTGTTTCTGTCTCACCTTTTAGCACGACTTCACCGTAATTCAAAAAGATGACCTCATCTAGAATCTGTTCAATTTCGTTTACGAGATGTGTGGATATAAGCATGACCCCATCCGAATCAAATTGGTCGATGATGCACTCTTTTATTTTAGTTCTAGATATTGGATCAAGGCCATTGAGAGGTTCGTCCAACATATAGATTTTCGCTTTTCTCGAGATGGTGAGCGTGATTTTCAGCCTTGCCCTTTGACCCGTGGATAAACTGGACACCTTTTGATTCAAATCGAGTTCCATGAACTCTATAAGTGCTTCGGCGCGGCCCAAATCAAAATCTGCATACATATCGTTATAAAAAGCAAGGGCTTCTTTAACGCGCATCCATCCGTATATGAAGTTCTCTGTCGGCATGAATGCGACGTCAGCACGTGTTTTGTGCGAAGGCTTCTCACCCATGATGGTGATTGTGCCTGTGCTTTGTTTGTGTAAATCTGCGATTATTTTCATAAGTGTGGTTTTACCACTCCCGTTTGGACCAAGTAGTCCGTAGATTTTTCCCGCTTCAAAGTGCTGGTTAAAGTCAATCAGGGCTCTTTTTGACATGTATCTTTTGTTTAAACTCACACACTCAATTATTACATTCATTGTGCTTCCTCCTCATACGCGTGAAGTTTTTCGATGATTTCATGGATACTGAAATTAAGTTGTTTCATGCCCTTCACAAACTGCTCGATCATACCCGCTGCAAGTTGTTGTTTTAGACCAAAAATCGTCTCGTCATCTTCAGTGACATATGTGCCCATCCCGCGCTTCGTAAAACAAATCTGTTCATTTTCAAGTTCTCTGAACACCCTCTGTATCGTGTTGGGGTTAACTTTTAGCTCTATGGCAAGTTCTCTTGTTGACATGAGTTTTTCTCCTTTATTCATTTTTCCTGAAACAATGTCCGATTTAATCAGATTCATGATCTGAACATAAATGGGGGTATCATTCAAAAAATCCATTTGCGACCTCCTTGACTTACTGTATTAATAAGATAGTACACTAATTCACGCAGTCAGTCAATACAAAAATAAAAAAAATACCGAACATCATTAAAATGTCGGTATGGACAACTATCTTACATTTCCTGTTTCATCGTTTGTAGATCCAGCCACTCAATCATCACATTCTCAAGCTCCGACTCGATTTGCTGTCTTCTATTGTACATATTGCTTAGCATTTCATAATCCTTTGTCGTGTCTTTCAGCGATTGGTCGAGTTCCAACTTCTCATTTTCAAGTGCATGAATTAATGCTTCTGCCCGAGCAAGGTCAAGTTCTATGCGTTTAGGATTCTTGCCTAAACGCTTTTCTTTTTCTATGAATACAGCTTTTTCAACTACTTTGATTTTCTTCTCACTATTCTCCCGCTCAAGTTTTGCTCTAATAAGGCGTTCTCTTGCCACCTTATAGGCTTCATACCCCTCGTCGTAACTCACCAGATTGCAGTTTTCAATCGCGATGACGCGATCACTGATTTTGCTTATGAAATATCGGTCATGAGAGATGAAAAATATCGTGCCTCTAAAAGCTTCAAGCGCTTCTTCAAATGTTTCGATCGACTCAATGTCAAGGTGGTTGGTCGGTTCATCTAAAATCAAGACATTGATGTCCTCAAACAAAAGTCTTGCGAGTTTAAGTCTAATGCGTTCGCCACCTGAGAGATGTCTAACTTTCTTAAATGGTGCCTTCCCGTAGAACATGAACTTAGAAAGGTATTCTCTCGTTTTGCCTTCTGATAGGTCCAAGTTTTCTCTAAACGCTTCAATAAGGGTTTGTTCTTCATCATCAAAATCAATCTTTTGCGGAAGATATCCATGCTTTACACTGGCACCAAATACGATGGCCCCCGAATCAGGCTGTTCTTCGCCTAGCAACATTTTAACCAGTGTGGTTTTGCCGCTGCCGTTTGGACCGACGAGTGCGATGCGTTCGCCATATCGAACCATCATTTCGGCATCTTTGAATAACACCTTATCTTCGTACGCTTTTGTTAATCCGCTACATTTGATGGTTTCATTGCCAGAGCGCTGAAATGCATTCAGATTGAATTTCATATTTGGACGCTCAAACCTCGGTTTTTCTATTTTCTGCATTTTGTCCAGCTTGATCTGGATGCTTGCAGCCCGCTTATAAAACTTGCCATTATCTGAACGTTGCGCCCAGTCTCGCAGCTCTTTTATGGCCTTTTCCATAGCGGCTATCTGCTTTTGCTGTTCCTTGAAATCGGCGAATTGCGTCATCATCAAGTCTTCTTTTTGTTTCAAGTAATCGGAATCGTTCCCCTTAAATGTGGCACACTCACGGTCTTCGAGTTCAATGATTTTTGTCACTGTATTGTCTAGAAAATACCGGTCATGGGATACGATGATGACGATGCCTTCGTAACTTTTCAGATAACCTTCAAGCCACTCGATCGCATCCATATCAAGGTGGTTGGTCGGTTCATCAAGTAAGAGGATGTCAGGACGATCCATTAAAATCTTGCCTAAAACGACTGTAGTTTTTTCTCCACCACTCAACAATTGGAACGGCTTTGCCAAATAAGGTGCGTCAAAGCCCAAGCCTACGCATATTTTGCTGAACTTCTCTCTAATGTCGTAGCCACCTAGCGTCTCGAAGCGATTCATCATGTCGCCGTATTTTTTAAGAAGGCGCTCAAGCTCTATCCCTGAGGCGTCTTTCATTTCTATTTCAATTGTTCGAAGTGATTCCTCTAGACCCAGTAGCTCCTCAAAGGCAAGATTTAGAACCGTCTGAACAGTGTAGTGCTCAGGATATTCAGGAATCTGATCCAGATAAGCGATTGTCGCATCGCAGGGTATGGCGATTATGCCCTCGTCGTAACCGAGGCTTTTAGAACCCGGATAAAGGTTTAATTTCAATATGCCAGCAATCAGTTTGAGTAACGTCGTTTTTCCACTGCCATTTGCGCCAACCAGGCCAACTTTTTCTCCTGAGTAGACTTGGAAACTGATATTTTGTAGAATCAGTGTGGTATCCATATACTTCTTTACATTTTGAAACGTAAGTTCAAACATAGCACTTTCCTTTTTCTTTAAACAATTTGCGATTAGGACTACTTTGGTATAATTCGATGTCCATTTGAGAGAATCCTTGTTGAAATCGATTCTTTAATATTACGTTTTCATGACGTGTTAAGGCGCCACCCGCTTCGTATCGCCCATCGTGTGTTGCTTGAGGATTTCAAGCTTTTGACGGTATGGGGACGCTGTCAAATGATCCAGCGCTTCTTTGATGCGTTCGTTTTTATCAGGGTCATTTTCCTTGAGTGCAACTTGTCTGATCCAGTAAGGTTTTTCAGTTTCTTTTAGATGCTCGAGGACTGCGATCGTGAGGTGCATACTATGCCCGGTAATTTCTGTGAAGGCCTTTTCCGTATTGGCTTTTACATCGAGAATCACCAGGTCCACTGCTTTAAGAACGGCCTTCACATCATCGTCAAAGAGACAACCTGACGTATCCAGCGCGATATGCAGTCCCTTTTCCTTTAATCGCCTTATAAGTGGCAGCAGTGCTTTCGACTGCATCAGAGGTTCGCCGCCCGAAAATGTGACGCCACCATTTTTGCGCGTATAGCTTCTGTAACGCATAATCGTTTTCACGAGTGCGTCAACTTCAAAACGCGTCCCATCGCCAGGAAACCAGGTATCGGCGTTATGGCAATAACTGCAGCGCATGGGACAACCCTGCAGAAAAATGACCGTTCGAAGTCCTGGTCCATCAAGAGCACCTAACGTTTCGATTTTGTGTATTTCCAGCATGCTTCCCTCCTATAGTCGCTCGTGAAATGTTCGACTTATGACTTCGAGTTTCTGAGCGTGGCTGAGTCTATGAAAATTCACAGCATAACCGGAAACCCTAATGGTCAGATTTGGATATTGCTCAGGATGCGCCAAAGCCGACATGAGTTTTTCACGACTGAGCACATTTACGTTTAGATGGTGTGCCCCTTGGTCAAAATAGCCATCCAGTATATCGACGAGGTTTGTTACTCGGTCATCATCCATATGGCCGAGTGACCCAGGGTCAACGGAAAACGTGCATGATATACCGTCCCTGCAACTTTCAAAAGGGAGTTTTGCCACTGAGTTGAGCGATGCAAGCGCGCCGTTTTTTTCGCGATTGTGCATCGGATTTGCGCCTGGTGCAAAAGCTTCACCACTTCTTCTACCATCTGGGGTGTTTCCGGTTTTTTGCCCATAGACGACATTGGAGGTGATGGTTAAGACGCTGAGTGTATGCTCTGCGTTTCTATAGGTTTTGTGCTTTTTAAGTTTTGTGATGAACGTTTCTGTCAAGGATGAGGCGATGCTGTCCACGCGGTCGTCGTCATTGCCGAACACTGGAAAATCACCTATGATTTGATAGTCGGTGATGAGCCCCTTTTCGTTCCTGATCGCAAGCACATCTGCATATTTAATGGCAGACAGGGCGTCCGCAACGACGCTGAGACCCGCGATGCCAAACGCCATATATCTGTGTACATCCGTGTCATGTAGCGCCATTTGCGTTTTTTCATATGCATACTTGTCGTGCATATAGTGGATTGTGTTCATTGTGCCCACATACTTTTCACATATGAAATCAAGCATGACCTCAAATTTTGACATGACATCATCGTAGTTCAGCTTCTTTGTCGAGACCGGTTCAGTCTCTTTTGCGATTTGCTCGCCTGTAAGTTCGTCCCTTCCGCCATTAATCGCCAACAAGAGGGCTTTCGCAAGGTTGCAACGCGCACCGAAAAACTGCATTTCTTTACCGACCCGCATCGCTGAAACGCAACATGCGACTGCATAATCGTCACCATAGATCGGCCGCATAAGGTCGTCATTTTCATACTGGATTGCATCTGTCCTAATCGACATTTTTGCACAGTAGCGTTTGAAAGGCTCAGGAAGGTCTTGAGACCAGAGTACGGTCATATTGGGTTCAGGCGCCGGACCCATATTCTCTAGTGTATTTAGAAATCTATAAGCGTTTTTTGTTACAAGCGTGTTGCCATCTGATCCCATGCCACCGATGCTCTCCGTTATCCACAGAGGGTCTCCTGCAAAAAGAGCATTATAGTCAGGCGTTCTGAGTTGACGTGCAAGCCTTAACTTGATGACTAAATCGTCGACCAACTCTTGAGCCTGTTCTTCTGTAATTAGGCCTTCTTCTATATCGCGCTGGATGTAGATGTCTAAAAAAGTGCTAACGCGCCCTAGCGACATCGCCGCACCATTTTGCTCTTTTATGGCGCCTAAATAACCGTAGTAAAGCCACTGTATTGCTTCTCTGGCTGTTTGAGCAGGTTTTGAGATGTCGTCTCCGTAGGCGTGAGCCATTTCTTTCAGTTTTTTTAGGAAATCGATTTGTTTGTAAAGTTCCTCTATAAGTCCGATGGTGTCTTCGAGTAGAGGCCCTGAGGCTTTTTGCGCTTTATCTGCCAATTTCACTTCAATCAGCCTGTCGATGCCATATAGTGAAATTCGTCTGTAATCGCCTATGATACGCCCTCTTCCATAGGCGTCGGGAAGCCCTGTTAAAATTCCAGCTGACCTGAGTTTTTTTATTTCGTCGGTATACACGCGAAAAACGCCTTCATTGTGCGTTGTCTTATAAGTGAAGTGTTCCTCTACCTTGTCTGATAAAGTGTAGCCATAGGCCTCACAAGCCTGTCTCGCCATGCGAATGCCACCAAATGGGTTAACGCCACGCTTAAGCGGTGCATCCGTTTGAAGGCCCAGTATCCGTTCCTGATCCTTGTCGATGTATCCCGGCGGATAGGATAAAAGCGATGAAACGCGTTCCACATCGATGTCGAGGACACCTCCACGGGCATCTTCCAGGTTTTTCAGTTCAGAAACTTTTGCCCATAGCTTTTGTGTCCGCTCTGTTGGCGATTTTAAAAACGATTCATCTCCGTGATAAGGGGTTGCGTTTTCACGGATGAATGTTCTCACATCAATCGCCTCTTGCCAACCTTCACCTTTAAAATTTCTCCAAGCATTCATATTCATTTCCTCCTAGTCAATCATATGATTTTGCGACGCTAGGTGTGAATCATCACGACAAAAAAGCCGACACACCCCGGGCGTCAAAAAGATGCCCAGGCGGTCGGCTAAAAGTCCATGTTCTCGATTCCTCGTGGTTTATTCCACTTTTCCGCCAGTTTCGAGAAGACTTGTTTATATTGATATAATGATCAGGGGGTCGGACCCCTTGATTAATGATCAAGGGGTCCGACCACCTGATCACTTTTTAACGCTTATAACAGTTTTTTCGCACGTGTCACAATGTTTTCAACCGTAAATCCAAAAGCTTCAAACAATTGGTTCGCAGGTGCAGAATGACCAAAATCATCATGTCCGATCGCATCACATGCATATTTATGCCAACCCAATGTGCTTGCCGCTTCTATAGAAAGCTTTGGCACGCCTTTTGTAAGAACTTCTTTTTTATAAGACTCAGGCTGAACATCGAAAATTTCCTGACATGGCATGGAAACGACGCGCGTATCAATGCCTTCGGCTTTAAGCGCCTTTTGCGCTTCGATTGCCAAAGAGACTTCAGAGCCTGTTGCGATTAGCACCAGGTCAACTTTTGAATCTTCTTTTGAAATCACATAACCGCCTTTTAGGGCTTCACGTGATGAACCATCAAGTGCCGGAAGATTTTGACGCGTCAAAATAAGTGCCACTGGTGCATCTTTTGATGTCATCGCGATATACCATGCAGCAGAGACTTCTCTCGCATCAGCAGGTCTTACCACTTTAAGCTTTGGAATCGCTCTAAGCATCGGGAGATGATCAATCGGTTGATGTGTCGGTCCATCTTCGCCAACACCGATACTGTCGTGTGTCAAAATATACGTTACAGGCAAGTTCATAAGTGCAGCAAGTCTCATGGCAGGCTTCATGTAATCCGTGAACACGAAGAATGTGGCACCGTAAGCTCTAAGCCCACCATGTGCCTGAATGCCATTTACGATCGCAGTCATCGCATGCTCTCTAACGCCAAAATGTAGGTTAGAACCATCTGGATTAGACGCTGAGAACGAAGTCCTCTTTTTCATGTCAGAATTGTTTGAAGGAGCCAGGTCGGCTGAACCACCAAAAAAGTTCGGCACATGATCCGCTAAGACATTTAAGACTTTACCGGATGAACTTCTCGTCGCAGTCGTTTCTGAATAATTCCAGAATGCTTCCGATTCAAGCAATTCCATCGGGGCTTCACCAGAGAACCAAGACTCGTATTCCGCAGCAAGTTCTGGATAATCTTTCGCATACGCTTCGAAATTTTGCTTCCATGCTTTTTCACTGTTTGAAAGTGATTCCACGAGTGTTTTCATATGTGATGCAACATCTGAAGGCACTTCAAATGCCGCTCTGTCATTCATATTCAGGAAATCTGCCATCTCATCGATGCCATCTTGTCCCAGTGGTGCGCCGTGAACTTTATGCGAACCTTGCTTTGAAGGGCAACCATAACCGATAATCGTCTTAACGATGATGATCGATGGTTTTTCTGTTTCAGCTTTCGCTGCTTGAATCGCAGATTGAATTTCGGTTAAGTCGTTGCCGTCTTCTACCGTAAGCACTTGCCAGTGCATCGCGTCAAATCTTCCAGCGACATCTTCAGTAAACGCTAAAGAGGTATCGCCTTCGATCGTGATTTTGTTAGAGTCGTAAAGTAAAATGAGCTTACCAAGCTTAAGCGTACCCGCAAGCGATGCCGCTTCGTATGAAATCCCTTCCATCAAACAGCCATCACCCGATAAGGTATAAGTGTGATGATCCACAACAGGATAGCCAGGCTTGTTGAATTTTGATGCCAAGTGCTTTTCTGCCATCGCAAAACCAACAGCATTTGCGATTCCTTGACCAAGTGGGCCAGTGGAGATTTCAACGCCTACTGTATGACCATACTCAGGATGGCCCGGCGTCTTGCTGCCGAATTGTCTAAAGTTTTTGATCTCATCCATGGACAAACCATAATCAAACAAATGTAAAAGTGAATAAATAAGCATCGAACCGTGACCCGCCGATAAAACAAATCGGTCTCTATTGTGCCACTCAGGGTTATGTGGGTTATGTTTCATCTCTTTCGCCCAAAGTGCGTAAGCCATAGGTGCAGCACCAAGCGGCAAGCCTGGATGACCAGAATTCGCAGCTTGAACCGCTTCAGCCGACAACATCCTGATCGTGTTAATCGTTCTTAATTCCATCTTTTAAAACCAACCTTTCTTATTTTAAGGCTCAATGGCCTTTTTTCAAAACTTTCATATAACATTATATAGGGAATGCGCCTTAATAACAACCGCAAAAAAGTAAATAGGTACTTAAAGAAATGAAAACTTCAAGTACCTTTTTTATTAGCTTTGGAAATTCACTGTCTTTGCTGGAATAATAGTCGAAATGGCATGCTTATAAATCATCTGCTGCTTGCCTTCGCTGTCTAGAACGATTGTATAGCTGTCAAAGCCCTTCACCAATCCCCTAATCTGGTACCCGCTAATCAAAAAAATCGTGATTGGCGTCTGATCTTTACGGCACTGGTTTAAAAATAAATCCTGTAAATTTAATGCACTCTTCATGGATTCCCCTCCTTCTCTCTTTATTTATATCAAAGATAAAATCGACTCTAATGCGCTTTCAGTGGTGCTAATTTCCAAATCGATCCACCTAATCTCAGCGTAACGCTTAAACCATGTCATTTGACGCTTGGCATAATTTCTGCTTGCCTGTTTAACCGCGTCCTTCATTTGTTCGTAAGTGCTTATGCCGTCAATATAATTCAGAACTTCCTTGTAACCTATACCCTGCATCGATTGAAAACTATCATCCAATCCAGAATTTTTTAATTTTTTCACTTCATCGATTAGACCAGCATCGACCATCATCTCCACACGTCTGTTTATGCGCTCGTAAAGCACTTCCCGTGGGCGTGTCAGACCGATTAGTATCACCTCGTACTTTTGAGTTTTCTCAGGCTCCGATGCGAAATCCGAGGTGGGATTGCCCGTCACATGATTGATTTCAAGTGCCCTGATGACGCGTTTGAGGTTGTTGGCATGAATGCGCTCCGCTGCGACCGGATCCACAGCCTTTAGTAAAGCATGCACCGCTTCTTTGCCGTCACGTTCGGCAAGTTGTTCCATTTTAATCCTGAATGCTTCATCTGCACAACTTTGACCGAAGTTCATCTCATAAAGCAGGCTATTGACGTAAAGTCCTGTGCCACCCACTATGACTGGGATTTTGCCTTCTGCATGCAATCGATCGATCCATTTACTGGCGCTTGACTCAAAGTCGCTCACAGAATAAGGCGCCGTGGCCTTCACACAACTGATCATGTGATGGCGGACACCTTGCATTTCATCCGAACTAGGCTTGGCAGAACCAATATCAAGCCCCTCATAAATCTGAACAGAATCCGCAGATATGATTTCAGTATTTAATTTTTTGGCGAGTGCAATGGAAAGATCCGTCTTTCCCACCGCTGTCGGTCCGACAATTACAATTATTTTATTCATAGAATACCTATTATACCAATATATCTTTCATCATATAATTTATTTGTTAATATTTCAACAAAATGCAAGAAAACGTAATACGATTGAAACAAAATCCACTAAAGCACTCGCTTGAACTTTCGCTCGATTTCGGTGAGCGAAAATTTGATGATAATCGGACGGCCATGTGGACAAGTATAGGGCGATTCAAGACCTTTCAAAGACTCAATCAAAGCGCTTTGTTCCATATCCGATATGGCGTCGTGCGCCTTAATGGCCGCTTTACAAGCCTTATCCGCTATTTTGTGGTGTCCAGCTTCATCGAAATGGCCATCGGCTTCATCAAAAATAGCACGCACCATCTCTGTTGCCACTTGCATGTTAAACATCCCTGGAATTTCTCTGATGATGATGCTCCCTTCGCCAAATGGTTCGATCCCGTACCCCATCTTTGCAAGTGTCGATCGAAGCAGATCCACTTTGCTCATCTGAAGTGGGGATAAATCCACAACTTCCGGCAAAAGCAGGACTTGTGACAGAATCTCCTGTCGTTCGAATGCGCGCATAAAGGCTTCATAAAGAATCTTCTCGTGTGCAGCATGTTGGTCAATCATATAGAGTGTATTTTGCTTTTCATAAATCAAATACGTTCGATTAAATACCCCCACATAACTCAAATCATCGTATATGGTTCCTTTTAGTCTATCCAGCTCAATTTCTGTAGCATTTTCAGACTCGGAAAACGTCTGAGCAAAAGAAGTCAAAGATGAAAAATCCATTTCTTGAACTTTAGGCAATGGCGTGTGAGTTGCCTTTTGTTCATAAACTGGCTTATGTTCATAAACTGGCTTATGCTCATAAACCGGCTTTGACGCAGAAACGGATTTTAAGTCGTATGCTGGAACGGCTTCAGAAATTCGCTCTGACGCCTCAGATGATTGACGCGTACTTATCGAAAATACTTCTCGCTCTGAAAACGTGGCTTTGGGAACTTGGTCATATAAATTGAACGCTTTCTTTAAGGCACTGAAGATGAACTGTTTGACTTCACCATCATCATGAAACTTTATCTCCGTTTTAGCCGGATGTATATTTACATCGATTTCATTTGGCGGCATTTCTAAAAACAGCACACAAACCGGATAGCGATTGTTCATCATATATGGTTTATAAGCGATTTGAATCACATCCTTGATCAGATCGCTTTTGACATATCGCCCATTTACAAACACAAGTTGATAGGCTTTTGTCCCTTTCGTGTAATCGAATTTTGAAATAAACCCCTTTAGGTTAAGGCGTTCAGACTGCTCACTAATCTCATAAAGGCCTTTTAACATACCCGGATCAAACACTGAAAAAATAGCGTTTGCAAGGCTGCCTTTTCCTTGTGTGTGAAAGACGAGCTTATCGTCTACAGTGTATTTGAAACTGACCTCTGGGTGGGATAGAGTGAGAAACCCCATAAGTTCTGTGATGGCTCTGCCCTCAGTCTGATCGCTTTTAAGAAATTTGAGCCTCGCTGGAGTATTGTAAAACAAATCCCTTACGATGATCGTCGTACCCTGGATCGTACCGACTTCCGAGACTTTATGAATTGCGCCACCCGCAGCTGCCACTTTGACACCATGAGGTTCACCACTGCGCATGGTTATGAGTTCCACACCTGAAACCGCACAGATACTGGCCAACGCCTCTCCTCTAAATCCCAGAGAAGTTGCCTCATATAAATCTTCGATTCCCCGAATTTTACTCGTGGCATGGCGCTCAAATACAAGAGGTAAATCATCATAATGAATGCCAGAACCGTTATCCGTGACTTTAATATAGGCTTTCCCGCCTTTTTTGATGTCCACGATGATTTCACCTGCACCAGCATCGATCGCATTTTCGACCAGCTCTTTCACGACCATGGCAGGGCGCTCCACCACTTCACCTGCTGCGATTTTACTTGCGGTTTTCTCATCGAGTTTCATAATTCTGTTCTGGTTCACGAATGACCTCCACTCTTTCTATTTCTTGAACTGATTCACAATATTGTATAGAGCATTCATCGCTTCAATCGGGGTCATCTGTTCCACTTCGAGCTTTGATAAATAGCTGTGTAACCCTTCTGAAATAACGTATCCAGGCTTGATTTCTTCCGATGTGTTCGCCTCTTCAAGCTTCTGAAGACTTTGAATGTTGTTGTTGATGTCATTGATTTCGAGCTTAGACAAAATGACTTTCGCCCGTTCGATGACGGCTTCAGGAACGCCTGCGAGCTTAGCCACCTGGATTCCAAAACTTTGATTCGCACCACCGCGTTCAATTTTCCTCAAAAAAATGATGTCATCTCTCGACTCTTTTACAGCTATTCTAAAGTTGCAAACGCCATCAATCTTGCCTTCAAGTTCTGTGAGCTCATGATAATGTGTCGCAAACATCGTCTTTGCATGGATGCCAGAGCCTTTGCTGAGATATTCCACAACGCTCCAAGCGATACTAAGCCCATCATAGGTACTCGTCCCTCTGCCAATCTCATCAAGAATGATTAGAGATTTCGAGGTGGCATTGTTAAGAATATTCGCAAGTTCATTCATCTCAACCATAAAAGTACTCTGACCTTGCGACAGGTCATCAGAGGCACCAACTCTTGTGAAAATACGATCGACAACGCCTATTTCCGCTTTGTCTGCCGGCACAAAACATCCGATTTGAGCAATCAGAGTAACCAGTGCAACTTGCCTTAAATAGGTGGATTTACCCGCCATATTGGGTCCAGTTATGATGTAAAATTTATGGTTTTTCTGATCAAGCAATGTGTCATTCGGCACAAAGGGGGTTTCATTAAATATGCGCTCGATTACAGGATGACGCCCATTCTTAATTTGTATGGTTTCTTTGTTTGTGACTTTTGGTTTTGTGAAGCCATAACGATAGCTACATTCAGCAAAAGAAATAAGCGCATCAAGCGATGCGATAGCATGGGCTGTATTTTGAATTCGATTCACATGTATCATGATTTCTTGTTTAAGTGAAGCGAACAACTCCTGTTCAAGCCGTATGCTCTTCTCCTCAGCACCTAAAACGGTTTCTTCTAGTTGCTTAAGTTCAGGTGTAATATAGCGCTCTGCGTTAGCAAGTGTCTGCTTGCGAATATAGGACTCCGGTGCGTTTTTCACACTGCCTTTTGAAATCTCGATATAATAACCAAACACTTTATTAAAACCGATTTTCAAAGTTTTTATGCCCGTTCTGTCTCGCTCGCTTTGTTCGATTCCTAATATCCAGTGTTTACCATTTGCAACAGCATCCCTTAATGTCTCAAGTTCCGGATGCATGCCACTCTTAATAACACCTCCGTCTTTCACGGATAGTGGCGCTTCATCCACGATAGCATGATCGATAAGTGCGTATATGTCATAAAGCGCATCAATGTCTGAATTGATCGTTTGAAAAGCCCCATCTTCCAATCCTTCGATGCATGCTTTGATTTCAGGCAATACAAAAATCGATTGTTTGAGTGCCACTAAATCTCTTGGGTTGATGCTCCCGTAAACAAGTTTAGACGTGAGCCTTTCTAGATCGTAAATTTGCTTAAGATGAGTCCGTAGATCGCTTCTAAGCAGCAAATCGTCCACAAGTACTTCAACTGTGTTTAGACGTTTTTGAATTTCGGCGATATCAAGTAAAGGCTCTTCTACCCATGCTTTAAGTCGTCTAGCGCCCATCGCCGTACACGTTTTGTCAAGCACCCATAGCAAACTGCCCTTCTTATCTTTTGTGCGCATCGTCTCTACGAGTTCGAGGTTACGCCTTGTGAACTTATCGAGCACCATAAACTTCGAACGGTTGTATATATCGACTTTATTTATATGATTGAGTGGCACTTTCGCCGTTTCCTCCACATAAGCAAGAAGCGCTCCCGTTGCCATAAGCACACCTGTTTCGTCTGTAAAGCCGAGACTCTCCACAGAAAAAACACCTAACACGCGCTCAATCAATTTCTTGCTGGCATGGCTTTGAAACGCATGGTCTAGAAATGTCGTTACAGTTATGTTTTGATCCACAACATTTTTAATCAAGCTTTGTGGTAATTGGTGCTTGTCTGAAATGATGAGTTCGCTTGGTTCAAATTTAGTCAGCTCATCCATTACTTTTTCTTCAGACTCTAGCACAGTGGTTTTTAGAAGACCAGTCGTGATGTCGCAAAACGCCACAGCATAGCTCGCTTCGGTTTTCACTAAAGACGCGACATAGTTATAATTGCCTTCATCTAGCATTTCAGGATCTGTGACCGTTCCAGGTGTGATGACTCTGACAACTTCGCGCTTTACGATACCTTTCGCAAGAGCGGGGTCCTCCATTTGCTCACAAATGGCAATTTTTATGCCTTTTTCAACAAATTTTTTGATGTACCCATCAACAGCATGGTAAGGCACCCCACAAAGTGGCGCTTTCTCCTCAAGTCCGCAATTACGCGCCGTCAGTGTGATTTCAAGTTCTCTAGACGCTCTGATTGCATCGTCGAAAAACATCTCATAAAAATCACCCAATCGATAAAGCAAGATGTAATCCATATACTGTTCTTTAATTTCAAAATACTGACGCATCATCGGCGTCAGCTTGGATTTATCTAAATGCATCATATGCCCATCCCAACTTTTCTTTAGAGTTGACTATTTTTTTACCGCCACGAACGCACCGTGAAGTGAGAATTGTCTAGGGTTCGTAATTTTAACATCTACAAGTTTTCCGATAAGCTCTGGTGGCCCCTCAAATGTAACCGTTAAATTGTTGCGTGTTCTACCCATTAGGATTTCTTTAGATTTCTTTGAAAAATCTTCGACCAGAATCTCGACATTTTTTCCTTCAAAAGATCTCATCCGTGCTTCCACGATTGGCGTAAGCACTTTAAGCAGCTCAGTGATGCGTTCATGTTTTACTTCATCCGCCACTTGATCCTCAAACTTTGCCGCTGGTGTTCCTGTTCTTATTGAATAAAGATAGGTAAATGCCGAGTCAAAACCGACGCGTTTAACGAGATCTACCGTATCGGCGAAATCGGCATCGGTTTCACCTGGAAAACCCATAATGATATCCGTCGTAATTCCTAAATCTGGCATGAGCGCTCTAGCACGGTCCACAATGTCCATATATTGTTCTCTGGTATACCTACGGTTCATGCGTTTTAAGACGCTATTGCTACCGGCCTGAACTGGAAGATGCAAATACTCGCATACTTTATCCGCTTTTGCCATCGTTTCAAGTAACTTCTGTGATATATCTTTTGGATGAGACGTCATAAATCTTATGCGCTCAATCCCCTCTATTTCATTGATTGCGATCAGCAAATCTGCGAAATCCGCAGGCGCCTCTAAAGCCTTACCATATGAGTTTACGTTTTGACCAAGAAGCATCACTTCCCTTGTGCCGTTTTCAGCAAGGATTCGCACTTCTCCCACGATGTCCTCAACTTTTCGACTGCGCTCTCGTCCACGATTGTATGGAACGATACAGTACGTACAGAAATTGTCACACCCATACATGATGTTGACATACGCTTTAAGTTCTTTTTTGCGGATGGATTTGAGACCTTCCACTACATCGCCTTCCGACTCCCAAACTTCGACAACCTGCCCATGTCCTGCAAGAGTCTCTTCCAGAAGTGTCGGGAAATTGATCAGGTTATGCGTTCCAAACACTAGGTCAACATACTTGTATTTTTTCTTGATCTCCTCCACGATTTGAGGTTGCTGCATCATACACCCACATACAGCGAGAATCAGATCGGGTTTTGACTCTTTGAGTTTTTTGATGTGGCCAAGGTTGCCATACACTTTCAGTTCAGCATTTTCACGCACACAGCAGGTGTTGAAAATGATAAGGTCGGAATCCTCGAACTTTTTCGTGACTTCGTAGCCCATGTCCACGAGCATGGCATTCAGTTTTTCAGAGTCATGCTCATTCATTTGACAACCATAAGTGACGATACACACCTTCTTTCGATGGCCTGTTTCCGTGAAATGTTGGTCCGTTTTATCCTTAATGCTTCTAATGCATTCATCATTACTATTCAAAATGGTTTCCATGGACTCGATATTTAGTGCTTCTCTTTTTGACATTTGATTCTCCTAGCGACCCTTTATTATTTTACTGACACGAAAAAAAGGGGAAAATTCCCCTTCTAATTATAACAATTTTCACTTTGAAAACAAACCATAAATTTGTGAACATTGATTAAGTCACTGAACCTCTTCTATTAAACCCAGGACAAATTTTTTAATGCTGATTCTGCCTCGCGTTTTTCCACTTTTTTTGATATAATCCATTTCTTTTCTAACCTCTCTGAGGTCAAACAACGTCGAAGCGTATTTTTCGAAAACATGGTGTTCGTAATCATGAAGGCCTAGCTCCGCAATATTAACCAGAGCCTGACCGATCGTGCGTCTGACACGCTGCTCTATTGCCTTGTCATTGACAGGTTCACCTTTTTCCTTTTCATACTTGAGTGAAACGTAATCATAAAGATCTGTGAGTTTATGGTCGAACAGATTTTTTTTGTGAAGTTCACTTTGTTCAAAAACAAATTCGATCATGTAAGTGATATCCTTAGTGCCAGCTTCGCTTAAAATACCCAGTTGATTGAAAATCGTACGCGCTTGCTCGATGCGTGGATTCTTATATTGTTCATGTGTCACTTTCACATCGCCAAGCGTTTTAATGCTTTGAAATGCGGTTTGAAAAGAATCGATGACTTTTTTCATCTTCATCTTTTCATCGACGCGCTTTATGACGTTGATGACCTCTATCACATTGATTGGCTTGTTGATGAAAAGTTCTATCCCGCTGTTATAAGCTTTTGAGACCATATCTTTGCTATAGACTTCACTGATCATGATGCAAGGCACTTCCGGATAGACGAGCTTAACCTCTGAGACGACTGATATGCCGTCTTTTTTTGGCAGCAAAAGATCCACTAAGACAATATCGGGCTTTAGCCGGATGATTTCTTTTACAGCGTGTTCACCTTCAGTGGATTTACCGATGACATCGCCTAGGTTATTGTTGATGATTATTTTACTTAGGATGCTCAAGACACTTAAGTCATCATCTACTAGATAGAAATTGTAATTCATAGCGCCCCCATTTATCGAATGTCACTTTTAGTCTCACTTCTTGAAAAGATGCGTTCCAGTGGAATGCCAATTTTAAAACACGTTTCCTCATTCTTGATAGACGTCACAGAGATGCGCCCATCAAAATAGTCCTCGACCAAATGTTTCACGTGCGTCAAACCTATACCTGAGGCCATAATGCCGTTGTTTTCATTGAATTTGGTAGAAAAGCCAGCCTCGAAAATAAGCGGAATATCTTGTGGTTCAATACCCGCACCATCATTAGACACCTTTATGACCATCTCTTTGTCTTTAACATACTGTTCGATAATCACATGCCCTTTATCTTTAAAGGCCTCCACAGCGTTGGTGACAATATTGTTGAGAATCGAAATGACACTTAAATAGTCATTGGTTCTAAAATCGAAACCGATGAAGCTCTCGAACTTGACTTGCAACTTTTTCTCCAGTGCATATTTTCGATTGGCCGTCATGACGATATCGATGATTTCTCTGATGTCCATATTATAAACAGGCGAATCCTTAATGCTCTTTTCAAGACCTGAAATGACTCTTGAATAATCTTTCTTGATTTCGTGGATGTCCTTTGTGACCGCCAGTACCGATTCCTTGAGCTCTAGATCCGCCGTCTTTTCATAGACGAGAAAGCTGCGCCGCATTGCGTCTTCTATGTCCTTTTTGGATTTTCTTAAAAAGAACAGCTCTGTTTTCAGATTTGACATCAGTAAGATGCGTTCTACGAAAATATGGTGGTTTTCCCGCTCTTTGGATTTCTCATAATAATACCTTGAAAGATAGACTAAAATCGTCGTGATGAACGTTCTGAGCAGACCGATCAAAATAATCGTAAATATGATTTCTTCGAAATTGGCGCTTCGCCATTCCTGTCTGATCACGACCTCGATGATGTTTGGGATGCTATCGCAAATCCAGATGGCCAAAAATAAGGCAAGAGGTGTTTTTATCAAACTTCTTACATCCAGTAACGTGAAAATAATACTATAAAAAATATAGAAGAAGATCACCGGGTAATAAATGCCAAACCCTTCAATTAAGGTGCCATTTCCATTGATGACATAAAGGCCGCTTCTGACGAAAAACATCAGTATGCCCACCAGGTTAATCGCAGGGAAAGGCTCAATTTCTTTAAAAGTCAACATAAGGACATTGAGTACGACGACAGCAAACGTCAGTCTGAAACTCGTTCCGAAAGGCAACATGTAAATTTGCCCCATGAAAGTGGTGAAAATAGCGACGAGAAGCAATTTTTCGATATTCTGTCTTCGAGCGGTCATCTATGGCTCCTATACATTCCTATTTTATTTAATCATATCATAATAAAGATTCTCATGTCTAGCACGTCAAAAAACCTGCCTCATTATTTGTGAAAAGTTCCACAAATAACGGACAGGTTTAAATTCACTCGATGTTCTAATTATACGTACTTCGTGCAAAAATCGTGTAAACGCTTTAAGCCTTCTTCAATATTCTCCATACTCGTCGCATAAGAAAGTCTGATGTAATCATCTACGCCAAATGCGATGCCTGGTATAACCGCAATATTTGCCTTGTCGATTAAGACAGCAGCAAAATCAAGAGAGTTGCCAATTTCAACCCCATCTATCGACTTGCCTTTGTAATAGGATATATCCACCATAACATAGAAAGCGCCATTTGGCTTAACACATGTGACACGAGGTATTTTAGTGATCGTTTCAACCATGTAATTCTTTCTTGCTTCAAATGCGACTCGCATTTCTTCGATCGCAGTCTGATCGCCATTCAGAGCTTCGATGCCTGCATGTTGTGCAATCGTGTTCGGATTGGATGTCGCATGCGATTGGATGTTGCTCATGATGTTTGCGATTTCTATGGAACTAGCCGTGTAACCGATGCGCCATCCAGTCATCGCATAAGCTTTACTTAAACCATTTACGACGATGGTTCGATCATATAAATCCTGAGACAAACTTGCGATGCTTACATGTTTTTCACCATAGACCAATTTTTCGTAAATTTCGTCTGAAATGATGTAAAGGTCGTGCTTTGTGGCAAACTCGCCGATTTTTCTAAGTTCATCTTCTGTATAAACGGCACCGGTCGGGTTGCA
>DMYC01000367.1 GCA_003482695.1 Clostridiales bacterium UBA8960 | reverse complement strand
CGAACACACAACCGGCATACATATAGCCCTACGGAAATGCCATATACTGCATTTCAGGACGAACACACAACCGGCATACATATAGCCCTACGGAAATGCCATATGCTGCATTTCAGGACGAACACACACCTGGCATGCATATAGTGCCTGCGGAAATGCCATATGCTGCATTTCAGGACGAACACACACCTGGCATGCATATAGTGCCTGCGGAAATGCCATATGCTGCATTTCTGATCCCTCATCGCCTTGCATTTATCCATAAACTATGGTAAATTCTTATTAGTAGTGACAAGACAGGTGTATTTGCAAACGAGGTGAACATGAAGGAAGCAATACTTAAACTTAAAAAAGAAAAAAATGCCGTTATTTTATCGCATCATTACCAGAGTTTAGCGATTAAAGAAATCTCGGATTATGTAGGCGATTCGCTTGAAATGTCTAAGATCGCAGCAAAACTTGATTGTGATATGATCGTGCTATGTGGGGTTCATTTCATGGCAGAGTCGGCAAAAATATTGGCACCGGATAAAAAGGTTCTGTTTCCAAATGCGGACGCAGGGTGCCCGATGGCTGACATGGTCACCAAAGATAGGCTTGAAATGTTGAAAGAGCAACATCCAGATGCGGTCGTGGTAACGTATGTCAACTCGTCGGCAGAGGTGAAAGCCATCAGTGATATCTGCTGTACCTCATCCAATGCGACTAAAATTGTGAAATCTATAGAGTCAAAAGAAATCATTGTCGTTCCGGATCAAAATTTGGGGCATTATGTGCAAACGATGTGTCCTGAAAAGACCATTCACTTGTGGAAGGGCTTTTGTCCGACGCATCATAGAGTTACAAAAATGGACGTCCTGAAAGTAAAAGCGGAAAACAGCGATGCCGTACTTTATGCACATCCGGAGTGTCGTCCGGAAGTGCTGGAGATGGCAGATTTTATAGGCACTACGGCACAGATCATCGAAGCTTGTAAAATCAGTGAGGATGCCCATATCATCATCGGAACGGAGAAAGGCGTCGTTGATACGCTTGAAAAGTTGTTGCCTCATAAGCGCTTTACACTAATGGATACGCATATGATCTGTAAAAATATGAAAAAGACCACTTTGGCAGATGTGTACGAAGTGCTTAAGCATGAGACTGGAGAAATCTTTGTGGATGAGCTTGTCGCGGATGCCGCTCGCTCTGCGATCATAAAGATGATGGAAAGGTCGTAAAAATGGAACAATTCAGGGATTATGATGTCGTCATCATAGGCGCTGGACTCGCAGGTGTATTTTGTGCACTCAATTTGGACACAGAGCTAAGCGTGGCACTTATTTCAAACGGTTCAATCAAAGACACAAATAGTTACCTAGCTCAAGGTGGCGTGGCAGCACCTGTTGGTGTGGGCGACTCCATCGACAGTCACATTGAAGACACAATGCGTTGTGGGCATGGTTGCAACAATCGCGAAGCGGTCACCCAACTGATTCAAGACGCGAACGATGCGATTCAGAGACTCATGTCTTTTGGTGTTGCATTTGACACCCTTGATGATGGGTCTTTCATGCTAGGTAGAGAAGGTGCGCATAGTTGTGCCAGGATCCTCAGAATCGGTGATTATACGGGTCGCGCAATTATGGAGACCCTTTGGACGCGTGTGCTGGAGCGAAAGAACATCGACGTTATGACGAACACTCAGGTCGAGCGCATCGAGGTCAAAAGCGCGCTGGAGAAAAGGATTTGGGCAACCGGAAAGCAAAGTTTCACGGTGCAGGCTGAATCTGTCGTGATTGCGACGGGAGGGCTCGGTAGACTATATGGAAATACCAGTAATAACGCATTGATCAAAGGGGATGGAATTGCCCTAGCCATTAAAGCGGGCATTAAGACGCAACATTTGGACTGGATACAGTTCCACCCTACGATATACCATAACCTGAAGGGGAATCAGGAAGGCTTTCTCATCTCAGAAGCGGTGCGTGGTGAAGGGGCCATTTTACGTAATCAGGATTTAAATAGGTTTATGGTGGACGTTCATGAAATGGCTGAATTGGCACCTCGTGACGTCGTATCGAAAGCCATCATCAACGAAATCAAGCTGCAAAGAAATGATTATGTATGGTTGGACGTACGGCATATTGGAAACCAAAAGATGGCGATGCATTTTCCGACCATCTATGAATACTGCAAAAAGCAAGGGCTGGAGCTGGAAAGGGATATGATTCCCGTTTCACCAGGCGCACATTATTTAATGGGTGGCATCAGCACAGATTTGTGTGGCGAGACAAACATCAAGAACATATATGCAGTTGGCGAATGTGCCTATACAGGCGTACATGGTAAAAATAGGCTGGCCAGCAACTCTTTGCTGGAAGCCATGGTGTTCGCCATCGAAGCGGCAAAGCGCATAAGCTTTATTCAAAGGGATAAGCCCTTACTTAGTGAAGATGCTTTTATGGAAAATTCGACTAAGTGGATGGACCTTTACATGGGCATTGATCGAAATAAAGAGGCAATCAGAGAAAAATTGATGCAGCTTGAGGCGAGTGGGTTCGAATCTAACGAAGTGGTACTTTTAAGAGAGATGCTGAAACATGCACTGGAGGAGTAAAAATGATTCGTCAATATGAGGATTTGATTCTTAGAGCTTTAAAGGAAGATCGACCAACCGTGGACATGACTTCTGAATGGCTTTTTGGGGATGAACACATGTCAAACGCAAAATTGATCGCAAAAGAAAATGGCGTCTTGTCTGGACTTGACCTTTTCAAAGAGACATTTTCTTTGGTTGATGCCCGCAATATAGTAAACGGCTTTTTTTCAGAGGGTGACTTGGTTGAGAAAGGTGACATCATCGCAGAAATAAGCGGCCCTACGAAGCGCATGCTTTTGGCGGAGAGGACGGCACTTAATTTTATACAAAGGATGTCGGGCATAGCAACTTTGACGCGAGAATATGTACTTGCAGTCGAAGGTTTGAACGCAAAAATAGTAGACACTCGAAAAACGGCACCCGGTCTAAGGTTGATCGATAAGCAAGCGGTGCGCACGGGTGGTGGTCAAAATCATCGTTTTAACTTATCGGATGGCGTCTTAATCAAGGATAACCACATAAAAGCTGCGGGTGGCATTTGGGTGGCCATCGGACGCGTTAAATCATCTGTGCCTCATACGATTAAAATTGAAATTGAGGTGGAGACTTTAAAAGAACTAGAAGAAGCGATTACAGCAGGTGCAGATATCGTCATGCTCGACAATATGTCAACTGAGACCATGAAAGAAGCCGTCATGATCGCACGGGGTAGAGTCGTACTTGAAGCGAGCGGCAATATGTCACTGGATAAAGTCAGGGAAGTGGCAGAGACGGGGGTTGATTTAATTTCAGTTGGCGCGTTGACCCATTCAGTTAAAGCACTGGACTTAAGCTTGAAGTTTGAATAATATTTAACGAAAAGAACGTATAAAAAAATTTATACGTTCTTTTTTATGCAAAAAAAAAAAGCGGAATGACACGTACGGACGGTCATTCCAAAAATGAGGAAATTGAAATTAATAANNATAACATCTATAAGGTATTTCGTCAACCGAAGCATAGGCATTTCAAGCGTTTATGCTATAGGAATAGCTAATAGTTAGCGATTTAACAATTTATGACGTGTGAAAAGGATAACACAGCTTAAGGTGGTGAATTATATTGATGTTGGTATGCATATTTTCCTAAAGTTTTGTGTGAGAATGGACGATATCCATTGTGAATGAATTTTGGAGGCGCACATGATCAAAGGACTTTACATCGCTGGAACGAGCATGATCACCAATATTAATAAAATGGATGTCATATCGAATAACCTTGCGAACATCAACACAACGGGTTATAAGAAGGACAACGTCGCAGTTGAATCTTTCAACGCGCGTCTTTTCATGCGCATCAACGGTTCAAACATACCTGCTGAAACGGGCGTAGCATCGGTCACACAATCACAGTATGGCGATGCGATAAATGCGAGTACAGACAAGGGCTATTTTAGGATTGAAACGCCAAATGGCATTCATTATGGAAAAAGCGCACATTTTTTTAAAGACACAGATGGTTATCTTAGAACCATTTACAAAAATATAGGCGGCACATTAAACAACCTCGCTGGGAACTTGGTTCTTGGAAAGAACGGTCCAGTCTACATAGGTGAAAGTGATTTCACTTTGGATGACAAAGGAAATGTGAGTGTGGACGGTGCAGTAGTGGATAACCTTATCGTACAGACCGGTAACAATATTGTTGGCACCATGAGCGCAGGCGTTCGTGGCTACACTTTATTGACGGATCACGAGCAAGGGCAACTCCAAATGACGAACAATAACTTTGATCTCGCGATTAAAGGCGATGGGTTCTTCGTCGTAAACAACGAACGAGGTGAGTTTCTAACGCGTAACGGTGCGTTCACCATAAATGGTGTCGGCGAGCTGGTAACGTTTGAAGGTGACCGCGTGATGGGGCTTAACGGGCCTATCTTCATAGACAGTCAGAATTTTTCCATCAATGCGTTTGGTGAAGTCATTCAAAATGGCGAAATTACAGATAAACTGCAAATGGTTTCATTCACGAATGTATCGGATGTCATGAAAGTCGGTTCAAGCCTTTATAAAGAAAAAGCGGAACTCACTGGAGAAAAAGTCGAATTTGAGGGTGAAATCGTCCAAGGCTTTTTAGAACAGTCCAACTCGGACGCCGTCACTGAAATGATTCAAATGATTGAGATGAATCGAAACTATCAAAATAGCCAGAAGGTGATTACGACCATTGATGAGATGATCGGAAAAGCCGTCACTGAACTTGGTCGAATATAGGAGGCGTTATAAATGAAAGCAATGTGGTCAGCAGCATCGGGCATGAAAAATCTTCAACTTAAGATAGACACGATCTCAAACAACCTTGCAAA
>DMYC01000308.1 GCA_003482695.1 Clostridiales bacterium UBA8960 | reverse complement strand
AGCTCATCTATGAAATCCAAGAGGAAGTGCATCGATTTGCGATTGAATACCACAAATCATTAAGATCGAAAGAAATGACACAATCCATTTTAGATGACATACCAGGTGTTGGTGAAAAACGTCGCATCGAGTTGTTAAAACATTTCAAAACAATTGATCGTATAAAAGCAGCTGATATTGAAGAGTTGCTTGCTGTGAAGGGCTTTAACAAGTCGGTGGCAAGCCAAGTTTATCAGTATTTTAGACCTAAAGATCAGGGTGAAAACAAGTTGTAAATAGACAACTAAAAAAACGTTGTTAAAATACTGAATATTCTGATAAATCAACAGGTTTGACTATGTCAAACCTGTTTTCATGTTCACAAATTCTATTACAAAAAAGTCTTAATAATTAAAAAAAGTAAGAGGTATACTTTGTGAAGAATTTATGTTATAATTCTTCTTGATATGGGTTAAGGAATTAACAAACTACTTTAAACCTAGTAAAACACTAGGGATTGAAGACATTGAACAGCCTTTAAAGCTGGTCTAACTTATAATCTATAAGGAGGAACTTTTTAATGAAAAAGAACTTTTTAACCGAAGAAAATTTCGAAAAGCTTCACAAAGTAATCGATGACCACAGGGATATGCAAGGTCCATTGATGCCTATTCTCCATGAAGCTCAACACATCTTCGGAGCGATTCCAAAGGAAGTCCAAAAGGTGATTTCTGACAAGTTAAACGTACCTATGGCAGAGATTTATGGCGTTGTAACATTCTATTCACAATTCACTTTGGAACCAAAAGGCGATTATTTAATCGGTGTGTGCTTGGGAACAGCTTGCTACGTAAGAGGGGCACAACAACTCATCGACAAAATTTCAGAACTGACAAGTGTATCTGTTGGTAAGACTTCTCCGGATGGAAAGTTCTCATTAGAAGCAACACGTTGTATTGGCGCATGTGGTTTGGCACCAGTATTAACAGTAAATGAAGATGTTTATGGTCGTTTGACTTTAGAAGATATACCTGGCATCGTCCAAAAATATAAGGGTGCGAATTAAGGAGGCAAATAATGAAGACTTTAGCTGAACTTACACAATTGCGCGACGAAGCGCTTAAAAAAGTGGATTTAAGAACAGACAGAAAAGGTACGAGAATTGTTGTCGGCATGGCAACTTGCGGAATCGCTGCAGGTGCTAGACCTATATTGGCAGCTCTAATGGATGAAGTTCAAAAAAGGGGTTTGAAAGATGTTGAAATTACTCAAACTGGTTGCATTGGCGTGTGCAGACTTGAGCCTTTAGTTGAAGTTTATAAAGAAGGCAGTGAGAAAGTCACTTATGTTGAATTAACTGAAGAAAAAGCGCGAAAAATTATCGCGGAACATATTGTTAACGGCAATATTGTTAAACAGTTCACCATAGGAGCAGTTGAGTAATCAAAGTAAACCAATTTAGGAGGTATATCAATGGATTTTTATAGAGCACATGTCCTTGTGTGTGGCGGTACTGGTTGTGTTTCTTCTGGCGCATTGACGATAGAGGAAATGTTTAATGAAGCGCTCATTGAAAGAGGCTTGGATAAAGAAGTTAAAGTGGTAAGAACAGGATGCTTCGGTCTTTGTGAAGCAGGTCCGATTTGTATCGTATATCCTGAAGGTTCTTTCTACTCAAGAGTAGAGAAAAAAGACGTTGCAAAAATTTGCGACGAGCATCTATTAAAAGGTAGAATCGTTAAAGAGCTCCTTTATATCGACAAAGCAGCAAGTGTTGTTGATATTCAAACATCAATCAATGATGTGACATTCTATAAAAAACAAAAAAGAGTTGCCCTTAAAAATTGTGGTGTCATCAACCCTGAAGTGATTGAAGAATACATTGCATTTGATGGATATCAAGCACTTGGTAAAGCATTAACGCAAATGACACCAGCTGAAGTTATAGATGAAATGAAAAAATCTGGTCTTCGTGGCAGAGGCGGCGGTGGCTTCCCAACTGGTCTTAAGTGGGAATTTGCAGCTAAATCTCATGGAGACGTTAAATATGTCGCTTGTAATGCTGACGAAGGGGATCCAGGCGCATTCATGGACAGATCTGTTCTTGAAGGTGACCCGCATTCAATTATCGAGGCAATGGCGATCGCAGCATATGCAGTAGGCGCTGAAAAAGGATACGTCTATATCCGTGCAGAGTACCCAATCGCTGTAAAACGATTAGGCATTGCGATTGCACAAGCAAATGAAAAAGGTCTACTTGGTAAAGATATATTCGGTTCTGGTTTTAACTTTGAAATGGAAATCAGACTTGGCGCAGGCGCATTCGTATGCGGCGAAGAAACGGCGTTAATCGCTTCTATTGAAGGCGAGCGCGGTATGCCTAGACCTAAGCCACCATTCCCAGCACAAAAGGGTATTTTCGGTAAACCGACTGTAATCAACAACGTTGAGACCTATGCGGTTGTACCACAAATTATTTTAAAAGGTTCAGATTGGTTTACATCTTTTGGTACAGAAAAGTCACCAGGTACGAAAGTATTTGCTTTAGGTGGTAAGATTAACAACACTGGACTTGTGGAAGTGCCAATGGGTACATCTCTAAGAGAAGTAATATACGATATCGGTGGCGGCATTCCGAACGGCAGAAGATTTAAAGCGGTTCAAACGGGTGGTCCATCAGGCGGATGTTTGACGGAGTCGCACCTTGATACACAAATCGACTTCGATACACTTACGGCACTCGGTTCTATGATGGGATCAGGCGGTATGATCGTCGTTGACGATACAAACTGTATGGTTGACTTTGCGCGATTCTTCTTGGATTTCACAGTTGATGAATCATGTGGCAAATGCGTACCATGCCGTGAAGGTACAAAAAGAATGCTTGAAATTTTAGAGAGAATTACAACGGGTCATGGAACTATGGCTGATTTGGATAGACTTGAAGATTTAGCGTATTCCATTAAAGATTCTTCACTTTGTGGCCTCGGACAGACTGCACCGAATCCAGTGCTTTCAACATTGAAATACTTCAAAGATGAGTACATTGCTCACGTTGTAGATAAGAAATGTCCAGCTGGCATGTGCCAAGATTTGTTGTCGATCGTCATCATAGATGGTTGCATAGGTTGTACAGCTTGTGCACGTGTATGTCCTGTTGATGCGATTACAGGTGCTGTGAAGCAAAATCATGTCATCGATCAAGCAAAATGTATTAAGTGTGGCGCTTGTATCCCGAAATGTCCAAAGAAAGTTATTGTTAAACAATAAGCTGTTGGATAATCAAGATTATATGAAAGAGGTGTACTTATCGTGAGTAAAGTGAATTTATCAATAAATGGTATAGAGTACGATGTGCCAAGCAGTTTGACTGTCTTGGAAGCTGCTAGATCAGTTGGTATCGACATTCCTTCATTGTGCTTCTTAAAAGACATCAATGAAGTCGGCGCATGCCGTGTTTGTGTTGTTGAAGTAGAAGGCGCAAGAGCGCTTCAAGCGTCATGTGTATTACCTGTACGTGAAGGCATGGTCATCGATACAAACAATAATAGAGTTAGAAAAGCAAGAAAAAGTACAGTTGAGCTTTTACTTGCAAACCATAATAGAGAATGTACAACCTGTGTTAGAAGCAAGAATTGTGAACTTCAATCGCTTTCTGAAGAATTAGGCATTAGATCAATTGGTTTTGAAGGCGTAAAAAGAGAGCCGTCATTCGACGATCTATCACCATCGATCATAAGAGATTCAAGCAAGTGTATTCTTTGTGGTCGTTGTGTAAGCGCATGTAAAAATGTTCAAGGCATAGGCATTCTTGATGACCAAAACAGAGGCTTTGAAACGACAGTTGGTCCAGCATTCGATATGAGCATGAAAGATGTGCCTTGTATTTATTGCGGTCAATGTATGGTCGTGTGTCCTGTAGGCGCACTTACAGAAAAATCATCAATTGATAAAGTATGGAACTTCTTAGAAGATAAATCAAAGCACGTTATCGTTCAATCTGCACCAGCAGTTAGAGCGGCATTAGGCGAAGAGTTTGGGTACCCAATCGGAACGAACGTAACTGGAAAGCTTGCTACAGCACTTAGAAGACTTGGATTTGACAAGATCTTCGATACAAACTGGGCAGCAGACGTTACTATTATGGAAGAGGGCACTGAGCTTCTTGGAAGAATTCAAAACGGTGGCGTATTGCCGATGATTACATCGTGTTCACCAGGTTGGGTCAGATATATCGAGTTCCAATATCCTGAATTATTGCCACACCTTTCTTCATGTAAGTCACCACAAAACATGTTTGGTGCACTTGCAAAAAGCTATTATGCTGAGAAACATGGCATTAATCCTAAAGATATCATCGTCGTTTCTGTGATGCCTTGTACATCAAAGAAATCTGAAATCGTTAGACCTGAGTTGGAAGTAAACGGTTATAGAGATGTTGATGCATCTATTACAACTAGAGAACTTGCACTTATGATTAAAGAAGCGCGACTTGAGTTTGATAAACTTGAAGAAGGCACTTTTGATGCATTCATGGGCGACTATACAGGCGCAGGCGTAATCTTCGGTGCAACTGGTGGCGTTATGGAAGCTGCACTTAGAACAGTAGCTGACGTACTTTCTGGTCAAGATATCGAACAAGTGGATTACACTGCTGTGAGAGGTCTTGAAGGCATTAAGGAAGCAACTGTAAATGTTGCTGGCATGGACATCAAGATTGCTGTTGCACACAATACAACAAATGCAGGCATTCTTCTTGAAAAAATCAAAAAAGGCGAAGCAGACTATCACTTCATCGAAGTTATGGCATGCCCTGGTGGTTGTGTAAACGGCGGTGGACAACCGATTCAACCGGCAAGCGTTAGAAATGTAATCGACATTCGATCTGAACGTGCAAAAGCACTTTACTCAGAAGATGAGACTCTAAAAATCAGAAAATCTCATCAAAATCCTGAAATCAAAAGATTATATGATGAGTATCTCGGCAAGCCAAATAGCCACAAAGCACACGACTTGCTCCATACACATTATGTGTCAAGAGAGAAGTTTCCATTAGAGTAAGAATTATTCAAACCCCTTTGCAAGAGAACTTGCAAAGGGGTTTTTGTTTTAAAAGGCGCAAAAATAGTTTACAATAGAAGAGACATTATCACGCGTCAGAAAAGTTAGAAGGAGTTAAGTTTGGAGAAAATGGATCATATGCTTGTCATCTCCATTGAAGGTGGAGAAGGTGCTGGGAAATCAACCGTTATAGAGAGAATAGCAGCATACTTTGAAGGATTGGGTCGTGATTACATGATTACGCGCGAACCAGGCGGTGTGAGGATATCAGAGAAAATTAGAGACATCATACTTGAAAAAAAATATACTGAGATGGATGCGCGAACTGAAGCGATGCTTTTTGCAGCTGCACGAAGACAACACTTGATAGAAAAAGTATTGCCTGCTCTAAAACAGAATAAGATCGTCGTTTTCGATCGATTTGTCGATTCTTCTTTAGTTTATCAAGGCTACGTACGAGGGATAGGGGTAGATGAAGTCTATGATTTTAATCTCTTTGCAACAGAAGGGTTTTTGCCGAATTTGACACTATATCTTGATGTAGACCCGGCACTTGGACTTCAAAGGATTACGAGCAATCCTGACCGAGAAATCAATAAACTTGATTTGGAAGGGTTGGTATTTCATCAAAAAGTAAGAGAAGGTTATCTTTTGCTCTTAAAAAAATACCCGGAGAGAATCGCTATGATCGATGCAAATCAAAGCCTTGAAAACGTTGTGGAATCAATCATAAAACAAATTGAACAACGGCTTTAAAGATGTTATAATGTAAGTGTTAATTGTTAAATAATTAACTTTGTTTATAATTAGGAGGCAATCATGCACTTAAAACAAATTAGAGATCTAACAGAAGCTGAAATCCTTGCTTATGCTCAAGGAATAGACATGGAGATCAAGACGGCATTTGGTTCTGACCTTATGAGTGATGTGTTGGCCTATGTAGAAGAAGATACATTATTAATTACGGGTTTGACGAATCAACAAGTGATTAGAACAGCTGAAATGTTGGATTTAAGGGCTATATTATTTGTTAGAGGTAAAAGGCCGTGCCAAGAAGTCATTGATTTGGCTGAAGAGAAAAAAATATTGTTAATGATGGCGAAAGAGTCACTTTTTACGATATCAGGCATATTATATGGTCAAGGGTTACGCGGCATTAAAATCTGATGTTCATTCTGTCAACAGCCATCAGAGAAAATCAGACTAAAGGGGATTCTGATTTATGAAACGCTATGAAAAAAATGATACAAATGTTGCCATGAAGTTGCATTATGAAGTATTGCGCGATGATTTTTCACGTGCTGGTGAGGCTTCAAGCAAAATAAAGAATACACTAAGACAACTCGCGATTGATGCGGGTATATTAAGAAGAATTGCAATAGCAACCTATGAGGCTGAAATTAATCTTGTAATACACTCTCATGGTGGCTCAATTGATGTGTATATAAAACCGGATTGCATAGAAATATATGTCGAAGATTCAGGTCCAGGTATTGAAAATGTCGATTTGGCGATGACAAAAGGCTTTTCAACTGCGACTCCTTTTGCTAGAGAAATGGGTTTTGGTGCAGGTATGGGGTTGCCAAATATGGAAAAGGTATCGGATGATTTTCTCATCGAATCTGAAATTCATATTGGCACCAATATTAAAATGGTTGTCAACTACTAATCAATTTGTCCTCAACCAGGAGGTTATTAATGAAAAATTATTGGCATTCAGTAGTCTTGGAAAAAGATTATTGTAATGGCTGTACTCATTGTTTGGATAGATGCCCTACTCAAGCCATTCGCATCATAAATGGTAAGGCACAGATTATTCAAGATCGGTGCATAGACTGTGGTGAGTGCTTACGAGTCTGTCCATATCATGCAAAAGGGGCATTAGTCAGCACATTGGAAATATTAAAGACGTTCAAATATACTGTCGCACTTCCAGCGATATCATTTTATGGCCAGTTTCCTGAAGAATATGACATGAATAGGGTCTACAACGCGTTGCTGGAACTGGGGTTTGATGAAGTGTATGATACAGCTCATGCCGCTGAATTGCTATCGGTTTATGAAAACGCTGTTCTTGATAAAGAAAATTTAAATAAACCGCTCATTTCTACGTATTGCCCAGTGATCACGCGCCTTATTCAGATCAAATATCCAACGCTTATCGATAACATCATCAAACTTGAAGCGCCTATGGAAATTGCAGCGCGACATGTTAGGCGAAGGTTAATCAAAGAAGGGCATAAAGATGAAGAAATCGGAATCATTTACATCACACCATGCCCGGCTAAAGTGACAAGCATCAAAGACCCTATTGGTATCGACAAATCAAACATAGATGAAGCTGTTTCTACAGAAGAGATCTATTACAAAATCATGAAAATCATCGATAAAGTTGAGCCCAAACACCAGTTGCAAAGAGCGACGGGCAAAGGCATCGGTTGGGCTAGAGTCGGTGGACAAAGTTATGCAATGGAACTTGAAGATTACATCGCAGTCGATGGCATCGATGAGGTCATAAAGGTACTCGAATCAATGGAACTCGGCAAATTGGTCTCGCTTGATTTTTTTGAAGGTTATGCTTGTGTCAATGGATGCGTGGGTGGTCCACTCAATGTTGAAAATACGTTTATCGGAAAAAATCGCGTAAGAAAACTTACGAAAAAATACGGAATGGATCAGCCAATAGTAATCGACATTGAACTTACACCTGAAAATTTAGAGTGGAACACACCGATTTTACCCATGCCAATATTTAAACTGGACACAGATTTTAAAAAAGCATTGGAAAAAATGGCAAAGATAGAAGAGTATACGCAGATGTTGCCCGGAATAAACTGTGGTGCGTGCGGTGCACCAAATTGTAGAGTTTTAGCGGAAGATATTGTCAATGGCTATGCTAAAATTGAAGATTGTATGTTGTTAAATAAAAGATAAGGTGGTACGACTATGCTAGTAAATGAATTGATTGAAAAACATGGCTTTAAGTATTTGTCAGGTTCAGACTTAAATAAGACGATAGCAAATGTTTATTCATGCGACTTGTTGAGTTGGGTCATGGCCAAGGGGAAACATGACACGGCTTGGATAACGGTTCAAACGCATAATAACATATTGGCAGTTGCTTCATTATTGGAGTTTGCTTGTATCATAATTCCTGAAGGGATTGAAGTGGACCAGGATATTATTGAAAAAGCAAATGAGCAAGATGTCGTTATGTTATCCACTCAACTTGAGACGTTTGAGATCTTTAAAATACTCTACGAAGCGGGCATAAAGTAGTGAAATATTATTACGATTTGCATATTCATTCCTGCCTATCTCCATGCGGTGGGGACGATATGACGCCTAACAATATCGTGAACATGGCTTTTATCAAAGGATTGGATATTATTGCGGTAACAGACCATAATGCGTGTCATCACTCCAGAGCCATTGATGCACTTGCATCAAAGCTTGGCATACTTGCAATTCCAGGAATGGAAGTTCAGACCAAGGAAGAAGTCCATATGCTTTGCTATTTTCCAACGGTTGATTTGTTGGAAGCATTTGATGCGTCCTTAATGCCTAAAAAGGCAAAAATTAAAAACAACATCAAAATTTTTGGAAATCAATCTATTTTGGATGAGAACGATGCATTAATAGGAGAAGTAGAGGACGCGCTGATTATGTCTATCAATATAAGCATTGAAGAGTTGGTCGCTTTAGTAGAAACATTTAAAGGCGCTCTCGTTCCAGCTCATGTGAATAAATCTTCAAACAGCATCCTGGCTAAC
>DMYC01000207.1 GCA_003482695.1 Clostridiales bacterium UBA8960 | reverse complement strand
TCCATCACGATTTAGGATCAAATGTGCACCATGTGCTTCATCTACCAAAACCGGTATCCGGTGCTTTTTACAGCCACTAATGATTTCCTCAATAGGATAGCATAATCCTTCATACGTTGGATAGGTTAAAACACAAATTTTAACGCTTTTTAGCCGCTCATCAATCTGATCCACATGAAGAGAAACGGGAATCCCCAAATCGTCATCTATCTCAGGATAAAGATAAATCGGTATCAAGTTGTTCATCTCAATGGCGTTATAAACGGACTTATGTGCATTTCGATTCACTAAAATGCCATCTCCATGCTGCGTTAAGCCGAGTATCATGCTTAAAATGCCAACAGTGCTTCCGCCGACCAACATTTTTGATTGCTTTGATCCATAAAAATTCGAAATTGCCTGTTCAGTCTCTAAAATGCAGCCTGATGCATCATGCAAATTATCCGCACCTGGAATTTCAGTAATATCGAAACTCAGCAAATCCTGCTGACCTTGAAAAAGATCTCTTCCTGATTTATGGCCCGGCATATGAAACGAAATGCGTTTATCTTCATTCAATTGCTTCAATGTTTTTAGCAATCTCATTTTTTAGCCTTTCTCCTCTTTTTATGCAAATCTAATCGCCTGACGTTTTTCTTCTTCTCTTTATAAAAGCGCTTGTCTTTTATAAGGTCCGTCCACGAGTAGAGCATGAGTATCACAAAAAAAAGAATGATCGCACCTATAAAAAACCATTCTATAATAGACATTTTATACCTCATCATTGAGTTTTCAAAATAAATTGTTATAATAATTCTAACACAATCAAGGTTTAGTTTCATTAAACAAATGTAAATTTTAATGATAGGAAGACAGGTGAACACATGTTATCAAAAAAACTCGATACAATAACCCCCTCATTTACCATCGGAATCAGCTCAAAGGTCAATGCACTGAAGGCTGACGGGCAGAACATCATCGACCTCAGTATCGGCGAGCCAGATTTCAAAACACCAGATGCAGCCAAGCTTAAGGCAAAAGAGGCGATAGATGCCGATAAAACCAAATATGACCTTGTTCCAGGTTTGACAGTACTTAGACAAACGATCTGCGATAAACTCTGGGTGGAGAATCATGTGAAATATGACCCAAGTGAAATTGTCGTATCTTCAGGCGCAAAAAACGCCATCACAAATGCGCTGATGGCGATACTTGATCTTGGTGATGAAGTGATTATCCCAGCCCCATATTGGACGAGCTATCCGGAAATGGTCAAGTTATGTCATGGACAGCCTGTTATTGTGACAACGGACAAGAAAAACAATTTTAAGATGACTCTTGACGAACTGAAATCGTCAATCACGGAAAAGACAAAGCTCGTTTTGATCAACAACCCTTCAAATCCAACAGGTGCTGTTTATACACGCGAAGCACTTGAGCCGCTTGTGAATTTTTGCATTCAAAATCAACTGCTTATTCTGGCGGATGAAATTTACGAAAAAATTTGCTACGACCAGAATTTTGTCTCGATTCCATCTTTGTCTGAAGAAGCAAGGCAAATCACGATTCTTGTCAACGGCTTTTCGAAATCCGCTGCCATGACAGGTTGGCGCCTTGGTTACACCGCTTCAAATGAGACTATCTCGAGGGCGATGTCCATGCTACAGGGACACTTGATCTCACATCCATCTACCATAACGCAGTGGGCTGGTTACGGTGCACTACTTGATGGGCATGACGCCATGAATGATATGGTCGCAGAGTACAAATCAAGGCGAGATGCGCTACTGCCAGTGGTGGCGGCGTTACCAAACACATCCTTCGTAACGCCAGAAGGGGCCTTTTATCTATTTATCGATCTAGGGGCTTACCGACAAGCACTCGCTTTTTCGGAATCCTTTTCAGTCGCTTTCTGCGACAAATTGCTTAGTGAATATCAAGTGGCCGTCGTACCTGGAATCGCTTTTGGCAACGATGACTACATTCGCATTTCGTACGCGACAAAAATCGAATGGGTCATAGAAGGGCTAAACAGGATTCAGCACCTATTGAGTTCACTTTCTTAGTGTACTAACCGTTAAACAAATCATGTTTTTTGAGGATGTTGAACACTTTGTTGTCGATCCTGGAAAGCTCAAGTTTTAATTTCTTCTGTGACAACTTGATTTCTTTGCTAATCGCTTTGGGTTCTAGACGCTTTGTGTCGATGCCATAATGGTATTTGAAGATCTTCTCGGTCTGCTCATCAAAAACCGCCTCATCCAGTATGAGGCGGAGTTTTTCTCCTACGATTTCCATTAACTTTGGGTCCATTCTTTTTCCTTTCTTAGGATTGATAACAATTCATAAGATTTTTCAACATAGTCTTCCGACTTTGTGTTTATTATTTCTAAAGTTGGAGGCGCTTCACCATCGTAAATGAGTCCTCTCGATGCCAACGTGTTTTTGAGCTGTAAAGCTGTGCCCATATTGCCGTCAAAAATTTCTATTTTTCCATGATAGTAGGCGCTGATGGCATTTCTTAAGAAGACAAAATGCGTGCATCCCAATACGATGGCGTTGGACTTTGGAACGTATTTATCCAAAAATGTCTTTACACTGACGTTTACGTAATCTTGATCAAACATATGATTCTCTACACAGTCGACCCATTCAGGTGCCGGTATTTTTTCGATTCTATATCCATCTTCCAAACTCTCGACGAGTTTTAGGAATTTTTCCTCTTTCAAGGTCATCTCGGTCGCAAGTACGGCTATCTGCCCTGTAGCGTGCTTTAGGGCGGGTTTTATCGCCGGTTCCATACCAACTATCGGAATATCATATAATGCTCTTAAACGCTCGACAGCAGCACTTGTTGCGGTATTGCAGGCAATGACGATCGCTTTTACGTTTTTTTCGATTAAAGCATCACATATTGCTTTTGAAAGCTCAAAAACGTCTTCACGCGTCTTTACACCATAAGGTGCGTTCATCGAATCACCAAAATAAACATATGACTCTTGCGGCAGAATTGTTTGTAGCGTATGAAGTACGGATAATCCGCCAAGTCCTGAATCAAAAACACCAATTTTACTATTCTTATCCAATATTATGCACCACCATCTTAAGTCAATTTAATCCATTATAGCACATTTTTTTTATAATTTCACCTTCTCACAAGTTGTATCCTCTGAACATAAACGGTATAATTTAATAGGCTAAGGCGCTGATTAACCCTCACGAAATGAAAAGAAGGAATCAATATGAAAATCGATTGTCGAAAATGTAAAAACTATTATGTCACATGGGATCCAAATAACCCCATGGGCTGCAGAAAATTTGGTTTCAAATCAAAAATAATGCCTTCTGATGTTGAAACCAAATTTTCTGCAGCCCATGGGGTTATTTGGAT